>JALOLW010000040.1 GCA_025455795.1 Spirosomataceae bacterium | reverse complement strand
GAAACATCAGGCAAGTGCCATACCGCAGGGTGCGTGTCGGTTGAGTAAAAAAACTGATAACCTTCAAGCATCAAGTAGCGCATCGCCGCCTGCCCAGCGAGCATCCCCGACGAAAGTGTGAGCGCCGCCTCAGCCCCTGTCCAAGCCGCCAAACGCGCTTCGGCTTGGGCGTAAATGCTCAGTTGCAAATTGCCATTACGAGAGCTGCCATATACGCTACCGTACTGCGCCAAGCCCTCACGCACAAGCGACTGAAAACGGGGGTTTTGCGGCAAACCCAAATAAGAAGTACCACTAAAATACAAAAAATCTTGCCCTTCGATTTCGATGGTTCGATTGGGCAAATGGTCAATAAATTGGGGAGAATGAACCACAGCAGCAATATTTCCGTTTTGTTAATAGTCCAATTTTTTCTTGCAAAACACGTTATTTCCGTGCAATTTCGTGGGCTTTTTCAAAAAACAGTTTCACCAAAACACTTTTTTATGCTTTAGGGTAAAATGAAAAGTAGCTACACCAACCTCATTGAGCAAACCTTTGAATTCCCCACGTTGGAGTTCAACGTTCAAAACGACCAACTGCAGTTCAACAACGTACCGCTCATGGATATCATCAAGCAGTATGGTACTCCGCTCAAAATCACGTACTTACCCAAAATAGGCGAGCATATTACCAACGCCAAGCAGTTTTTCAAAAACGCTTTCAAACGCCACAATTACAAAGGGTCCTATACCTATTGCTACTGTACCAAGTCTTCGCATTTTAGTTTTATTTTGGAAGAAGCCCTCAAGCACAACATCCACATCGAAACTTCGTCGGCGTATGACATTCCGATTTTGAAGAACTTGTACAAAAAAGGTAAAATCTCCAAAAGTACGTACATCATCTGTAACGGCTACAAACTGCCCCAGTATCAGCAGCAAATCGTCGAACTTCTCAATGAAGGGTTCAATGTTATGCCCGTGTTGGACAATCTGCGCGAAATAGACTATTACCTCGAAAACGCCACCGTACCCGAATCGGTCAATTTGGCGATTCGTATTGCTACCGACGAAGAACCCAACTTCGCTTTTTATACCTCGCGTTTGGGGGTTCGGTACTCCGACATCAACTCGCTTTACAAAGACAAAATAGAGCCAAATCCGCGTTTTAAGCTCAAAATGCTGCACTTTTTCATCAATACAGGGATGAAAGATACAGCCTATTATTGGAGTGAATTGACGCGCTTTATGTTTAAATACTGCGAACTCAAAAAAATCTGCCCCGACCTCGATTCGATTGACATCGGTGGTGGACTTCCCATTCAAACTTCGCTGCAATTCAACTACGACTATCAGCAGATGATAGACGAAATTGTGGAAAATATTCAATGGATTTGTAATAAAAACAACGTGCCAGTTCCGCACATTTTTACGGAATTTGGCAGCTACACCGTGGGCGAAAGCGGCGCGGTCGTCTATAAAGTGATTGACCAAAAACTCCAAAACGACAAAGAAATGTGGTACATGATAGACGGTTCGTTTATCACGCACCTGCCTGACTCGTGGGGCATGAACCAAAAGTACATCATGCTGGCCGTAAACAACTGGGACAATCAGTACCAAAAAGTAAATATTGGCGGTCTGACCTGCGACTCACAAGATTTCTACAATACCGAAGCCCACAGCGCCGACTTGTACCTGCCTATTTTTGAGCTGGGCGAAGAAGACCAATACGTTGGCTTTTTCCACACGGGTGCTTATCAGGAGTCGTTGGGGGGCTACGGAGGGATTCAGCACTGCTTGATTCCTGCCGCCCAGCACGTATTGGTGGACCGCGACGAAAACGGCAATATTGTCACCAAACTTTTTGCCAATCACCAAGAAAGCCAAAGTATGCTCCAAATTTTGGGTTATGACGAGACCGAAAATACCAACGGGGTATCGCACGAAAACGGCCACTATGGGATAGATTTGGAAACAATTGAAGAATTAGCCCACAGCTAACAATAATTTCGGCACGATTTTCGATTAAGAATACAGTAATAGAATTCCCGTGAGGATTGAACACACAATCCAATAGCAAACAACTCCCCTTCGGGGCGGGGGACTTTAACAAAATGAAAAAAATAGCATTATTTGGCCTGTTATTGGCCGTGTTGTCGTTGGCAAGCTGCCGCAGAAGCCAATGCCCTGCGTACGGAAGTGTACCTACGCAAACTCAAAAGGCTTAATTGCTGAAAATCAACTGAGTAGCCCCCGAAAAATCGAAAGCGTGCTTGTCGCCGATGGATTTTTCGGGGGCTTCACAGATTTGAATAGTACGTACTCCCGCGCGCTTTCCAGCCTGCACGTCGCGGGGGCGGTCGCCTACCATCCACGAGTTTTCTACGTCAATGTTATATTTTGCTATGGCTTTTTCGAGCAGTAGCGAGTCAGGCTTTCGTGTGAGCGATTCGGAAGTGTAATCGGGGTGATGAGGACAAAAATAGAGGTCGTCCAGAAGCTGTCCACACTGCGCTTGAAAATATTCGTGACACTTCCAAACATCCTCCCGAGCATATAGCCCTTTGGCAATACCCGCTTGGTTGGTGATGACAATCAACAGATAACCAGCGGCTTTCATTTGTCGAAGCCCCTCAATGACTCCTTGGGGAATAATCATGTCTTCTGCCCGAAAAAGATAACCGTTTAAATCTTGGTTGAGTACACCGTCACGGTCTAAGAATACACATTTTTGTTTTGACATTAGATAGAAATTTTTGAACAACCAAAAATAATACTATTTGATGATTTTCTTGTAATTATCTTTTATTTTTTTTATTAAATGCTTATTTCTGTATTTCTTTTTATTTTACAAAACTTAATTTTTGTTTGGTTTTATAGAATAAAAATCCCCAATTATAAAAAAAAACAACAACACTTTCCTTACATTTGCAGTATAATCTTTGTTTAGTTGTTTTTTTTGGATAAAACCACCTTATTGACTCATGAAATTAGACCAGATAGACCGCAAAGTGCTGGATATCCTTCAGGCGAACGCTAAAATTACAAACGCACAACTGTCCAAAGAAATTGGACTCTCGCCTGCTCCGACGCTTGAGCGGGTCAAAAAATTAGAGCAACACGGCATCATTCAGAGTTATCACGCGCATTTAGACCGCGAGAAAGTAGGGCTTGGAGTTACTACTTTTGTGCAGGTCACGCTTACTGGACACAAAAAAGAGGTTACTAATTCTTTTGTAAATAAAGTAAACGACATTCCTGAAATCATAGAGTGTCACCACATTACGGGGTCGGGAGACTTTTTTTTGAAGGTGATTGCCAAAGATATTCCCGCCTATCAAAAACTTCTGCTCGAGTGTATCAACGAAATCGAAGAAGTAGCAAGTACCCAAACGATGGTGATTCTTTCGACATTTAAAGAAAGCAAGGTACTGCCAATTCCCGTCTGACGGTCATTTTTTAGGTATGCTTCAAACGACAACGCCCAACTCACTGAGTTGGGCGTTGTCGTTTGAAAAGGCTTTATTTTTCTATTTGCCTCCTTCCAGCAATTGAAAAAACTGGTCGAGTTTTGGCAAAATCACGATTTCGGTGCGGCGGTTCACGCCACGGCTTTTGCTGTCGGCATTGGCTACTTTGGGGATGTATTCGCCGCGCCCGCCAGCGGTCATTCTTTCGGGCGACACGCCGTATTTCTTCTGCAAAGTACGCACCACCGAGGTAGCGCGCTTCACGCTCAAGTCCCAGTTGTCTTCCAACACAGACGCGCTGCTGTACGGGATGTTGTCGGTGTGACCTTCTACCAAAATATCCATGTCTTTGCGGTCATTGACCACTTTGGCGATTTTGCCCAGTACCGTCTCGGCCTGAGAGGTAATGTCCCAGCTACCGTATTTAAACAACATCTTGTCGGAGAGTGAGATATACACGACTCCTTTTTTTACTTCGATGTTTACGTCTTCGTCGTTGATGTTGTCCAAAGAGCGTTTGAGGCTCATTACCAGGGCCAGATTGAGCGAATCACGACGACGAATACCCGCGTTTAAGTCTTGCAACGCGGCCCCCTGACGGTTGAGCGCGTCCAATGAACGCTTGATACTTTCGGCACCATCTTTGTTGACCACCGACAAATCCGCCAAGCGGTCGAGCAAGTTGGTGTTGTTCTTTTTCAAAAATGCCAATTCTTCTTCGAGTGATTTGAGGCGATTTTGGGCGTTGGTCAGGTCGCCATCTTTGACTTTGAGTTGGGCTTGCAAATCACTGATTTCTTTGGTGAGTCGTGCCACCTGTGCATCACAATCGGATTTATCAGACTTGGCTTTGTCGTACATCGCCTGCAAATCCGCTTTGTCTTTTTGCAATTGGGCGATTTGCTTCTTGTTGCAAGAAGTCAAAATCACTACTGATAATAGAAACACTACTGCGTTTTTCATTGGGATTGATTAAATGGTTATGAATGAAACAAATTGGGGTTGGTTTTTTAGATAAACTTTCTATCGGATAGATTGTTAATTTCAATAAGTTAGATTTTTTAAAATATACTGCCAAGATAGTAAAAACAAAAACTGAGGGGCTTTTGGCTATGGAAAAACCGTATTTTATGAAAAAAATCTTTGTTAGTATTTTTAGCTGCTTTTCTCTGTTGGCAACGGCTCAAAACCGTCCCATGACCGAAAATGACTACTATCGTATTGTCACGCTGCCTGTCCCCGAAAACGTATCGCTCGAAGTGGGAGGCTTGGCGGTGCTTCCTGATGGTCGCTTGGCCGCCTCTACGCGGCGCGGTGAGGTATGGATGATTTCAAATCCTTATCTCAAAGGCTCTGGGCAGCCCACTTACGTGCGTTTTGCCCACGGTTTGCACGAGCCTCTCGGCTTGCTTTATCGCCCCGACGGCTCATTTTTGGTGACACAGCGCGGCGAAATTACAAAATTGATTGATACTGACCGCGACGGCGTGGCCGATGTTTACGATAGTTTTTATAAATGGCCGCTTTCGGGCAACTACCACGAGTATTCGTACGGCCCTGTGCAAGCCCCCAATGGAGAGCTACTCGTCACGCTCAATCTTGATTGGATTGGGTTTGGAGCGAGTTTGGCCAAGTGGCGTGGGTGGCTGTTGAAATTTGATGAGCAAGGCAACATGACTCCTTGGGCAACGGGCTTGCGCTCGCCTGCGGGCTATTTTGCACTGCAGTCAGGTGATGTTTTTTACGCTGAAAATCAGGGCGATTGGGTAGGTTCGGGCCGCGTCACGCACTTGGACAAGGGCGATTTTGCGGGCAATCCCGCTGGCTTGCGCTGGACAAGCGAGGCTGGGGCACCGCTTTCGCTCAAACCCGACGAAGTCCCCAGCACGGGCGAGCCGATGTACGAAGTGGCCAAGCGTGTACCACACCTCAAACCACCCGCCGTGTGGTTTCCGCACACACTCATGGGAATTTCTACCTCCGACATGAAGGAAGACTTGACGGGCGGTAAATTTGGCCCGTTTGCAGGGCAGGTGTTTGTAGGCGACCAAGGACACAGCAAAATCATGCGGATGGCCCTCGAAAAAGTCAATGGCAAGTGGCAGGGGATTTGTTTCCCGTTTCGGGAGGGTTTTCAATCGGGGATTTTGCGGATGGAGTGGGGCATGGATGGTTCGATGTTTGTAGGCCAAACGAGCCGTGGGTGGTCGGCTACGGGCAAAGACAACTTCGGGATTCAGCGCATGGTCTGGACGGGCAAAACACCTTTTGAGATGAAAACAGTACGCGCCATGCCTGATGGTTTTGAAGTGGAGTTTACGCTGCCCGTGGACCCCAAAACCGCCGCCGACGCGGCTTCTTATCAGTTCAATAGCTTTACCTACAAATACCACCGCACCTACGGCAGTCCTATCATCAATGCTGCCGAGCGAGGCATTCGGTACATCAAAGTATCAGACGATGGCCTCAAAGCGCGGATTGTGTTGGATAGCCTCAAACTCGGCTATATCCACGAAATCAAGGCCGAAGGCGTGCGTTCTGCTTCGGGATTGTCGCTTCTGCACAATTTTGGCTATTATACCCTCAACGAAATCCCTGCGGGTGAGTCAGTGCCAAGTTCGCTTTATTTTGCCCCCAAAGCCGCCGTTGTAACTCCCGACCATAGCACCCACGCCATGCCCGCAAGCGCACCCGCGACCAATAGTTCGCCCACCGTCAAGCGTCCGACGGTGCAACCCGCCGACTGGACCAACGGCCCCGACCAAGTAGTGACTATTGGTACCAAACCCGGCCTCAAATTTGACACACCCGAAATCCAAGTCAAAGCGGGTAGCCGCGTGAAGTGGGTGTTCAATAACAACGACGATATGCTCCATAACTGCGTGATAGTCAAGCCAAATACCTCTAATGCCGTGGGCGAAGCCGCCATTAAATTGGGTTTGAAAGCCGCTGATATGCAGTACGTACCCAAGTCGGGCAATGTGTTGTATCATACCAATATTCTCCAACCCGAAACAAGCGAAACGCTGTATTTCGTGGCCCCTTCACAGCCGGGTGAGTACAGTTATGTTTGTACGTTTCCGGGGCATCATACACTGATGGTGGGCAAACTGAAAGTGGTCAAAAACTAATCAAATGAATCTAAACTTACGCGAAAAAGTCATCATCGTGACAGGTGGTGCCAAGGGTATCGGTGAGGCGATTGCCCGCACGTTGGCCGTTGAAGAAGCCTATCCCGTCATCGTAGGGCGGAGCGCCGAAGACAACGCGCTGGTGGTTGAAAAAATAGCGGCTTTGGGCGGCATGGCTTACGGCATTGAGGCCGAACTCACCCGCCCCGAAGAGTGCGAAAGAGCCATTCGACTCACGGTAGAGCGATACGGGCGCATTGACGGATTGATTAATAACGCGGGCGTAAACGACGGTGTGAGCCTTGAAAGCGGTAATTATGACGCATTTATGGGTTCTTTGCACAAAAACGTCGTGCATTATTACCTAATGGCTCACCACGCACTGCCGTATTTGAAACAAACCAAAGGGCCTATCGTCAATATCGGCTCAAAAGTCGCCGAGACGGGCCAAGGCAACACCTCGGCGTATGCTGCCGCCAATGGCGCCCGCAACGCCCTCACGCGCGAATGGGCGGTGGAGTTGCTCAAATACGGTATTCGCGTCAATGCCGTGATAGTGGCCGAATCTTGGACACCGCTTTACGAAAAATGGATTCAGACTTTGTCTAATCCCGAAGAGACGTTGGACGAAATCAATCGTCGTATTCCGCTTGACAATCGCATGACGACCCCCGAAGAAATCGCACAAATGGTGGTGTTTTTGATGTCCAAAAAATCAAGTCATACCACTGGCCAACTCATCCACGTGGACGGGGGCTACGTGCATCTGGACCGGTCGTTGGTCAAGCACTAAGCCGTTGGCCCGTCCAAATGTTTATTTGAAAAACTCCCTCGTCAACCGATTGACATCTTTCCAAGCCTCAATATGTGGCAAATGCCCAATGCCCTGCAGAATTTCGAGTTTTGCATTCAAAAACGCTTTTTTGATAGGTTCAGCATTGAGATTAATAGGCGAAACCTTGTCTTCTGTCCCCGCCATAATGAGTGTGGGCATCGTGGCTTTGGTTGCAATTTTTTCGGGATAATGGTCTTCTGCCATCATAAAATTGGTCCCTCTCATAAACATCCGGGGGCTTACGCCTCTCATGCCTTTGCGGGCCAGCTCCACCAATTCGGGCGAGGAATTGGGCGCGAGCAATGCCTCCACTCTTTTGTTGGCAAAAGCAAAAGGCCCATCTTTGATTTGGTCGTACCGCATATTCACGTATCGTTCGCGTTCTTCGTACGAGATATTTTTCTTGCCTGCCGACGGTCCCGCAAAAGCCATTTTTATCACTCTTTCGGGATAATGGTACGCAAAGCATTGCGACACCCGACTTCCAAACGAATTGCCCAGCAGATACACTTTATCTAATTTCAAGGTGTTGCAAAAATCGGCCAAGGCATCGGCGTAGTCCTTGCAAGTGGGGTAGTCCGTTTTCAGTTCGTCAGAGAGCATATAGCCTGGGGCATTCCAAGCTATTACGTGGTAGCTATCGGAGAGTTCGTGTAGTTGATACCGCCAATCTGCCGAACTGCCGCCGTAGCCGTGCAAACAAACAATAGCCGACTTGGCAGGTTCGCCCGCTTCCATAAAACTCCATCTGTCACCATTGAACTTTGATTTATCCACCACCTGAGCATAATTCATTTCGGGCAAGGGTGGCACAAAGAGCTTGGTTTGGGCCGTTGTAACGGTGAATGATAAACTATAAATGATCAATAAAGCGAGGAAGTTTTTCATTGTGTTTAAGCGTTTTGTATTTAGATTTGTAAAAAAAGAATGCAACTTATTATGGAGCTACTTGAACAATCTTCTGCCTTAGACCGTACTGTGCAAGCCTGGGGCTATGTAACGGTGCATGATTTTGCACGTGAACAAGCCAAAAATATTTTGTTGCAGAAAATGGCCTACTATCAATCAAAAATTGATTTTTTTGAGCAAAAATATGGTCTTGATTTTGCTAACTTCTGCACGCAATTCGACAACATTAAACATCATCAACTCTTTGAAAAAGAAGATGATAGTCTTCGTTGGGAAACTGCTATTGACGCATTAGAGTCTTACCGATTAGAGTTTCAAACGTTGAATATATGAACAATATCATTGATGAATTTTCAGATATTATCATAAACGTTGTGGTGCTTCAAAGCCGTTTGGACAACAAGATTTATGAGCAAAAACTTCGATATACTTTCATCAATGATTCGATTTTGGAATATACCGAAATCAAAGTGTTTGACATCAATAAACGCAAATATGCCTTTCAATGGATGATGCCTGACTATTCGCTCATTGCTCGTTGGGACAACGCACTACATCATCAACATTTGGCTACTTTTCCACATCACAAACATACCGCTGATGGATTGGTGGTCGAGTCTTTCGATATTTCTCTTCATGATGTACTTACTGAAATTAGAAACTCTATCAATTCTCAGTAGCATTAATTTTGAGAATAAATCTGCTATGCTATGAACTTTTCAACATAAAATTTGGCAAAACTCTGCCAAATGTCCGTGTATCGGCCCTGCCAAATCGCATATTCTACCAATAAAATAATCAATGTAATCAGATAGGGGTGGTACTTTTTGCTTTTCCAATCAGAGAGTATAAACAAAACACACATCACATTCGTTATGAGCGGCACAGCCTCAAACGCAACTGCTGACGTAACCCCAAAATTGCGCATGAGTATCCTCACACCCGCCGCCCCAATGATGGGAAAAGTGGTGGCAATCATATATCGGGCGTGAAGGTCTGTTTTGTTGCGGTAATAAATACCCAAGATATACAGGATACCAAACGCAAAAAAATCGGGAACATTGACCGAAAGACTGGCCAAAGCTTCTGTTTCGGTCATGCGTTTCAGTTTGGAAAAATAGCCTTGATTGGTAATCAAAAACAAAGAAACTACCAGCAATGGAGCGATAACATAACTCAATTTTCCCAAAAATTTGTGCAGGGTGATTTTGTTGTTTAAAATCAAAATCGGTTGCACCAATATAAGAGCCACCCACGAAAACAGGAGCGTAGCGTGGAAGTGCGTGACCAAGCTCACCTGCTCGAAAGTGGGAAAAAGAGCAATGTACTTTTTGTAAAAACCCACGTGGGCAATGATAAAAATGAGTGCCGCAAAGGCAATGGCGTATTTGAGGGAGGATTTCATCTGATAGGAGGGTTAAGAATAGGTAACAAAAGATAATACTTCTCTCTTTTCATTGCCTGTAATTGACCGAGAAACGGCCATTCGTAACGTTGAGCGTAACGCCCCCTTCAAAGCTTCGAAAATTGAAAGTTCCTTCGACTTTCATAGCGGCGGCATCGGCGTTGGTGATGTTGATACTGCCCGTATTGACGTAAAAATCCTTACCGTCGGCTTTGGTGAATTTGGTGACCGACGCAATGATGCCCTTACCCGTGGCGGCCAATTCGAAGGTTTCGCCCGATTTTAGTTTTGAATTGGGAATATAGAGCGCGATGTTCGCCCCTTTTCCGTCGAAGCCAAGCAGCGTGAGTTTTTCAAAGTCTTGTTGCCCTGCCACGGTGCTGGTGGCTTTCCAGGCTTGGCCGTCAATGTTGCACTCAATAGTGCCTTGCATCTGCCCTTGCGGTTCTTCTTCTTCTTTGCAAGCCGTATTGAGAGCCAAAAAGCCAATAATCAGTAGTTTGAAAAGTTTCATCGGTTTATTAAAATTTAGATTGTGGTAATTATTTTTCGATTAAAATATCCAGAATGTACCAATACAGCCCCGTGGTCTCTTGTCCGCTTTTTGTTATTCTGAACACGCCTATTTTGCCCTGTTCGGTCATAAATCCGTACAAAAAGGCATTTTGAAACGCGGTGGGTTTGCACTGTAAACTGCTTTCTCTGACCGACACCGCGTTGAAAATCTCGTTCGGATTGAGCATTTTTTTGATGACAAGGCTGATGTCTTTTTTGGAACGAAGGCTATTCCAGACATTGACCGCTACTTCCGCCGCCTCATTGTTGGTACTGTTCAAATAAATCAACTGCCCTTTCTGAAATTTAGGCCAGTTTTTTTGGATAATATCCCAGGTCGGGAAAGTACCGCAGGAAATATCACAGGTTTTGAAAGTAAAAGGCGTGGAGAGTTTATGGGCGCAGTATTCGGTCGCAATCGCGTCTATTTTGGCCGCGTTGGCCGCGCCTTCGCGTAGTTTATAGACTTTACCTTCGTCAAAATCAATGAGATTGGCTTGGTCGAGGTTGGTTTGCGAAGGAGAAATTTCGAGCCTTACGTTTTGGAACAATTTCAAATCGCTGTTGGAAGCCAAGGGAACGGCGGGCGATATGCCGTCGGCTTGCTGCATCCAAAGCGACGACTGGGCCAGTGCCTCGTCGCCTGTAACGGCTACGTCAAATACGCAATCTTGCAAATAATCTGGGTCGCTCACACCAGCTTGTTGACACACATTTTTGGCCCATTCGAGACGCGCCTCGTCAAAGGCTGGCCGTTTGGCAGGGAAAGTGCGGAGGGTATAGCTATCGGAATTTTTGCCTGCTTCATATACAAACAACGATTGACCTGACTTTACCCGCCAACTTTCGGCAAAAGTGCCGTGCAAGTTGGCAAACGTAACCTCCACCGTAGCCCCCGAACTGAGCGTTAAATCGTTGTCGGGGTTGCCGTCAAAATTGCCCAACAATCCCGTTACCTTGCCTGCGCGTACGGATGAGAGCGTAACCAAATAATCCAGCAAATAATAGCCACCCCGTGAGCCAATCACCACTTTGTCACCCTGGCTATTGGTGAGGGTGTATTTGTCGGGGTCTTTGGTGAGTAAGGTGCCGTTGGCGAGTTTTTGTTCTGTAAACGAGGTAGTTATGGGCGAGCGATTGATGTAAAGCCGAGCAGGATTGGCATTGACTTGTACGACATCATTGCCCATTCTGACCACCACGGCGGTATTGACCGTGGCCATGCCCGTGTTGTTGTAGTCTTCTTGGCGAGCTTGAATTTCCAAGTCGTTGGATGTGGCTTTGAGCACCACAAACTCCCCGTGTCCTTGAAAACTATAGTCCAATTCGTCGAGCGTGCGTATGTGCGGGTCGCCCGTGCTGCGGGCGGGGGGCTTGGGTTGTTGCTTGTCGCAGTCGCAGTTGGCTTGGGCGGCGGCCGTAGCCAAAAACCCCGAGGCACAACTTTGGATAAAATTATAAGGCTGCCCCGCAAAAGCCGTCAGTTCGCCTTCTAAGCAGCCCGCGCCGCTGTTGGCAAGATCGGTGGCCGAGGGGCACTCAACGGCGGGTTTTGACTGGGCAATATTGGCCAATACCTGCAAAGCACTGATACAATTCTGATACGTATTGTACGCGCTCAAAATGGCTTGTAACGTACCAAGCCCCGTGCCAAACTCGGCAATACCCAGCGCACAGCCAGCGGCATTGAAGGCAAAGTAAGCTGCGGCTGCCGCTCTGTATTTTGATTCGTCACACTCTCTGGCTACGCGGGCATTGCGTAGGTCTTGGTTGAGGTTTTTACGAGCGGCTTCGGCCCATTTGAGGGCGTTTTCGCTGATTTTCAGGTTCTTTACAACTTGTACTTGGCTTTGGGTGTCGGTTTGATAGACCGTTACCGTAAACGTCTGGCTGACAAGATTATAGTCTGAAAACAGAAGCGTATAGTTTTTAGAAAGGCGTACCCACTTGGGTAGGTAGTTGTCGTTGAGTTCGTACAGTAGCCAGTCTTTGGTTTTGGGGTCAGAGACCAGAACGTGCTGGATGGTTTTGAGGTAGCCATCATTGTTTTTGAGACCCAACACAAACACGTCTTTGTCGGTAGCGGGGTCGCGGAAATACTGCCCCAAGGGCGTATCGGGATTTAAGTTAGAACGTTGCTTAATTTGACTATATGGTACACTGCCATCAGGACTTACTTGCTCTTTATTTTTACGACAAGCAAACAGACATACCAATAGCCAATAGATGACGATATTTTTCATGACACCTTACTATCTGTTTGTATGTTGAATGAGATTAAATTGAGCATTTATCTTTTTAATCGTAGCTGATAGGTCATCATTATGAGCTTCTAACTCTGCTATTTTTTTGCCGAAAAAACCTGTTAACGTTTCGTTTTCAGCTTTCAACTCTTTTACCGCCTCAATCAAATGCGGAATTAGCCCCACGTAATTGACCGACAACATGCCTTTATCGTCTTCGTGAACCAATTCAGGAAAAATTTCGCGCAGTTCTTGGGCGATTAAGCCAGTTTGCAGGTCTTTGGAAGTGCTATCGGTTTTCCAGTAGTAGTGGTAAGTTTGTAGGCGAGATAGGTTTGATAAAGAGGCTGTTAGAGGCACGAAGTTTCTTTTTAAGCGTCTGTCTGAAACATTGGTATAAGCACCTGTGGCGTTGACCTCGCCATTGGGACTAAAAGCTACGTATTTCCCACTGTTTTGTGTCCAAAACTTGTAAGTGTGGAAAAGCATCATCATTTGATAGTCGGCATCGTTGGCTACTTGGGGACCAATGCCACTGCCACTTGGGTCGAAAGAATGTCCTCCAATGACAAAAGATCTTATTTTACCATTGGTTGAGGCTCGGTAGCCCAAAGCCGTTGACATAGGCCCGCTAGCGGTGGTATAATAACCTGTCGCAGTAGAGTGATCGCCACTCGCTGTGGTTCGATAACCCATCGCAGTAGCATAACCTCCACTAGCATTAGTTTCTTCACCCATCGCAGTAGAGCTATAACCAGCGAAAGTATTATATCCCATAGCGGTTGAATACCAACCGTCGGCATTGGTGCCATATCCTAAAGCAGTAGAGTAACGGCCTCTGGCGGTATTGGCAACACCTATACAGGTAGAAACATCGCCAATGGCTTTTGCCTCATACCCAATCGCAGTTGAGGCACCACCCGATGCAGTTGAATTAAATCCCATCGCAGTTGAATAGCGAGTGGAAGCAGTAGTGTTAAAACCAGATGCAAATGAAGCAATCCCTATATTATTAGCGTCCCAATGATTTATGTTTCCTCCAAATTCCAAAGGAGAAATAGCACCTACCCTAAATGCAGCCCGAGAGGGTATCCACATCAATCGGGTTCCAGCCCCCCACGTTGGTGCTGTAGGTGGATTGGTTATGTCATCTGACCAAGTAGCAATAGGATTTGAACTCAATGACCAAACCCCCCCTGAATTTGTGTTCTTTATTTCGTTGCCAGCTAAACCATCTTGCTGCCAAAAGTTGGTATTAGCAGCTGTTTTTGGTAATTCTGTCCAAGCCCCGCCACTTCTAAGCCAGTAGCTTTGGGTATTGGTGTCAAAGACTAACATGCCATTGGTAGCACTTAGGGCGGTGCGCTGGGCGGTGGTCATCTGCGGCAAAACAATGCCAGGCCGTATTTCGGTAGATTGAGCAAAACTTGCCATATTCCAAAAGATAAACAATATAGCAGTGAGAATGAGGATTTTAGATAGTGCCTTCATAGTAAGGTTAGTTTGATTTTGACAACAAAGCCTCAATTCTCTCGAAGCGTTCATTATATTTTTCATTTTGACTCTTCAAATACTCGTTTTCTTTTTTCAACTCTTTTACCGCCTCAATCAAATGCGGAATTAGCCCCACGTAATTGACCGACAACATGCCTTTATCGTCTTCGTGTACCAATTCAGGAAAAATTTCGCGCAGTTCTTGGGCGATTACGCCCGTTTGTAGGTCTTTGGAGTTGCTATCGGTTTTCCAGTAGTAGTGGTAAGTGCTGGTTTTGAGCAGGTTGGACAGTGAATTGGCAAGTGGCTTGAAGTCTTTTTTGAGGCGGCGGTCTGACACGTTGTTGTACGCACCCGTGGCGGTTACTTCGCCGTCGGGGCCAAAATCCACGTATTTTGCCGCATTTTGAGTCCAAAACCGATAGTTATGAAACGCCATCATCATCTGGTAATCAGCGGTGTTGGCCACTTGGGGGTTGGCATTGGAGGAATGACCACCGATGGCAAAAGAGCGAAATCGGCCACTGGTAGAAGCGTTGTAGCCCAATGCGGTGGAATTGTCGCCGCTGGCCATGCAATTTTCGCCAATGGCTATTGCTGCGGGAGCTACCGAAGAAGAGTTTTTGCCCATCGCAATGGCATTGTTATTGCTCGCAAGGGTGCGCGTTCCCAACGAGATAGCCGTATAGCCAGTGGCTTTTGAAAGGTAGCCTGCCGCATGACCTAAACCCACTGGCCACTGAAAACCCGCCCATAGCCGTAGCGCGGTCGCCGCTGGCAGTAGTGCCGTAGCCCAAAGCCGTGGACGAATGACCGCTGGCAGTAGTGGAGTCGCCGAGGGCGGTGGCCGCCCAGCCTTGGGCTTTGGTAAACCGCCCCATGGCCGTAGCGGTGTTGCCACTGGCGGTGTTGGCGTAACCCATGGCTGTAGCGAGGTCGTTGGTAGCATTGGTCTGATTGCCCAACGCCACAGCACTGATGCCAGTGGCCAATGTTTGAAGTCCAACGGCCAACGATGCGTAGCCCGAAGCTGTGGTACTCCACCCCGCTGCCGTTGCATAGAGGCCACTGGCCTTTGAAAGATAGCCCGCCGCAAGCGATGAATGGCCGCTGGCTTCGGTAGAGTCGCCGAGAGCGGTAGCCGCCCAGCCTTGGGCTTTGGTAAACCGCCCTGCACTAAAAGAAGAATTGCCGCTGGCTTGTGTGGAAACACCTGATGCTGTGGCCGTAGCACCCGTGGCCGAACTACTGCTTCCCCATGCCATAGATACGCTTCCCTCTGCCATAGTTTCTCTACCAAAAGCTGTCGAATTAGTGCCATTGGCAAGCGTATTTACACCTGTGGCAAATGAGTACAAGCCGATTTTGGTGGCATCCCAAACATTGGGGTTGAAGAAAATAGTAGCAGGAAAAACAGTTCCTACTCTGAAAGCCGAGCGCGACGGTATCCACATCAGCCGTGTTCCCTGTCCTGAGGTGGGAGCAGTAACAGGGTTGGTCGTGTTGTCAGAACTCCACGTTAAGCCCGTAGATGTTTTTGAGAAAATACCATTGGTGCTGCTGGGTTCAATCACCACAGACGACTGGGCCGCGACCTCAAACGAACTCCAAACAAACCAAAAAAGACAAATAGTAAATAGTTTTTTCATAGTTTTACGGTTTAAGTTTTTATATAATCCCTTGATTTTTAGCTACTTTTAAAGCCTCTGCTACGCGCCCTACACCGAGTTTTTTATAAACTTTTTTGCGGTGCGTTTCGATAGTATTGACACTGAGCGAGAGCTGTTCGGCTATCTCCAAGGTAGAAAGTCCCTCGTCAATAAGCCGCAATACCTCTTTTTCGCGCAGGGTGATAAGTGGAATAGTCGTCATGGTGTTGTTAGGTTTTGAGTGATTCAAAAATCAGTAGCATCCTCCTATTTCGGCTTTCAATACCACTCCTGGTGCAATAAGCGTCC
Organism: Spirosomataceae bacterium; assembly: GCA_025455795.1. Lineage (GTDB taxonomy): Bacteria > Bacteroidota > Bacteroidia > Cytophagales > Spirosomataceae > Runella. The sequence goes on along the minus strand of JALOLW010000040.1, from coordinate 183 downwards.
CTTTGGTTATTTCGATGCTATTGGCTGCTCTTATGATGATGCTATTACCATTATTCTGATGAATAGTGAGGGGTGCAACAGACAAATCGTGCTGACCTATCACTATTTTATCGGTGGCTTGAAAGAGTTTGTTTGTTGGATAGGGCGGGGCATTGTCAGTGCCATTGACGTACAAAATGGTAG
>JALOLW010000391.1 GCA_025455795.1 Spirosomataceae bacterium | reverse complement strand
TATTTGGCTAAAAGTGTTTTTCAAAAAGTATAACTATAACTTTTTTGAGTTGCTCATTATGTTATGTTTTGTACAAGGAATTTTAATGTTAATTTTTGCTGTTTTTGCATTTTTAGAAGGTGTGTCGCATTTCAAATTATTAAGTTTTGCAGGAATACTCGGAGTTGTTTATATGACTTGGGCAACAGGAAATTTCTTTGGAGAAAGAAAATTTGGGAATTATGCAAAAGCATTCGTTGCCTTTTTTTTGGGGACAATGACATTCTATATTATTGCCTTTGCAATCGGAATATCAATCGACATACTAACAAAACATTAAACGACAAGAAAGTAGTAAATACCGTGTTTTGTAAGTTACCTTATGTATTTTGAACCGCTAAGGTGCAAAGACGCTATGTTTTTTGTATTCATTCTTAGCGTCCTTGCGCCTTGGCGGTAAAATTAATCATAGAGCCAGTATTGGAGATTCTGTACTTAATGAAGTGGCGTTTATTTTTAGAACCGCCCCGTGAGTGAGAGCCACGCACTGCGACCTGCGCCGTTGATGCCCGAGCCGTGCGTGCGGTAGTCTTGGTTGGTGAGGTTTTCTAAACGCAAATTGACGCCCAACCGTTTTCCTTCAAAACCCGTGAGTAGATTGACAATACGCCAAGCGGGCGTACCACCTTTGGCAATGCGGTTGTCGTCTTTGTCGCCCTGCGCGAGGCGGTCTTGCCCTTGGGCAAAAACCCATTCACCGCGCGCGTACCAACGCCCCCGTTCGTAGCCTGCCCCCACGCGCCCGTTGAGCGGAGGAATACGCCGCACGGGTTCGTTTTTGGTTTCGTTTTGCCCAAAGCAGTACGACACGCTGCCATAAAGCTGCACGTACCGCACGGGTTCGACGCGCACTTGGGTATCAAACCCGTTGATATACGCTTTTTCGGTATTTTCTTTTTGATAAACGTTCAAATTGCTGATTATCTGCGCCGTTTTGACGCGCGTGATGAGGTCGGTGAGGCTGGTGTGGTAATAAACGAGCGTGGCCGAGGCGCGTCGGGTTTCGAGTTTGTAGCCGATTTCTCGCGTCAGCGATTTTTCGGGCCGCAGGCTGTTCGTAGGCACTTCGTAGCGAAAGTCCACGATACCAAGCGTACCTAAATCGTCCACGTTGGGGGCCCGAAAGCCCGAACTCAGCCCCGCAAACACCCGAGAATGACGCGCCAACGCCACCGACACGCCCGCGTGACCCACCACGGCATTGGGCGTGAGGCGCGAGCTACCGAGGGTTTCGTCGGGAATGTCAATCACAAAACCATTGTAGCGCAAGCCCCCCGAAAGCGTAAGCCGCTGCCCGATGTTGGACTGTAACAAGCTGTAAATCGAGTAGTTGAGGTACTTGGCGTTGTTGGGATACAACCCCCGACTGTACCGCGTAGTGTTGGTTTGGGTGTTGAGGTCGTAGCGTTCGCTTTGTACCAAGTCGCGGTAGAGTTCAAAGCCCGTGTTGAGCGATGTTTTTTGCCCAAAGTCGCTGCGGTTGTTCAGATTCAAGCCCCACGTGCCTACTTTGTCGGTTTCGTAACGGCGGGTGAGGTTGCCGTTGCGTTGGCTTTGGCGGCCTTCTTCGGTGTTTTGGTAGGAGAGCGTCAAGGTTTGTCCTTTCCAAAATGCCTTCTCCGATTGGCGTTGGAGCTTGGCGTAAGTGAGGCGGCGTTTTTGAGGGTCAAACACGTTGAGCGCAAAATTGTCCAACTGGTACCTAAAAAACACGGGTACATTTTGCTGCGTGACGTTTTGGTGGGCGAGCGTGAGCGTTAGGTTTTTTTGCAACAAAAACTTACCCTTCAAGTCAAAATCGGTTTCGTTGTAGCCCGAAGGCGACTGAAAGCCTGTGTTTTGGCCGCCCAGTAAATCGCCAAAACGCCGCCGCGTTATTCCCCCGCGAATGGCTACTTTTTGGCCTCCGTAGCCGCCTTCCAAGCGCAGACTACGCTCCATGCCCGCACTGGCAAAGCGCAACGTTCCTGCGCCAGAAAGACCTTCGTTGAAATTTATATCAGTGGTCAAAACGTGAATTGTGCCGCCGATGGCATCGGAACCGTACTGCACCGAGCCGCCCCCTGCCAACACCTCCACGCGTTCCACGTTGAAAGCGTCAATGGTGTTGAAATACTGGTTAGGCCCAAAGCGGAACGTGCTGTTGTTGAGTCGGATACCGTCAATGAGCAGCAGGGTTTGGTTGCCCGTAAGTCCCCGCACAAAAGGCGACCCCGCGCCGTGGGTAGTTTTCTGCACAAACACGCCCATAGCTCCCGTCAGGGCCTCGGGCGTAGTGCGCGTGACCGATTGGCGGAGTGTCTTTTTGTTGATGGCATAAATCGTAGTAGGTGTTTCAAAAGCCGCTTTTTCGCTTCGGTGGGCCGTTACGACAACTTCGCGCAGTTGGCGCGTGAGGGTGTCAGCGGTTTGGGCTTGGGCAAAGCAGGGGACAAAGTATAGAAGAATGTAAAAAGTATAACGCATGGCGGGAGGAAGTTTTTTCGCAAAAATAAACACAATGCCTCAATCCCAAAGTTATTTATTCTTTATCATTGTGTCCCCTGCATCAATTTACTTTTTGAGGTTGTTTTTGAACAACAAAAGCTGCGGAAATGACATGATACCATGAGCTACGAGTTTGTAAAGTTCGCCAATGTTCTGAAAATACGACCCCAACACAATATCGTCGTCGCCGTCGTGGTCAAAATCACCCGTTTCCATGGTAAGCCATTTGCCCGAGGCAGCTTGGGAGGTGGTGTGGGCTGTAAAGGATAGGTTGCCGTGGTTTGCCAAGAAAACAAAACTGTGTTCGGGTTTTTCTAAGTCGTCATAAAACGAGATAGCGGCAATGTCGAGGTCACCGTCGTGGTCGAAGTCTCTGGCGACGGCTTTGCTCGTGCCGTAAAGTGGAAAAAACCAGCTTTCGTTAAAAGATGCCTTGCCATTGTTCAAAAAAATACGAACACCGTGAAAAGCCTTTGGCACAGACGAAAAATCCCAGTTGTCGCCGTTGGTCAGTAAAATATCGAGCTTCTTGTCGCCGTTGAAATCGGCCAATTCAAAATAACTTGCCCCAAAAACAGGCGAAAATTGTAGCACTGTTTTTTCAATAAACTGTCCATTGCCTTGGTTATAAAAAACCACCACCGACTCGTAGGCTTGTGCCATAAGTGCCACAATGTCGGGGCGTTGGTCGTTGTTCAAATCCACAATTTCTACCTTTCTGGCCCCTGGTAGGTTTTTTAGCACGTGTTTTTTGGTGGTATCGCCACTTTCGTACCAAACCAATTGACCCGTATGGTTGCCAAAGTTACAGACCACAAAATCGTCGGTGCCGTCTTGGTTCAAATCGGCTACCGCAAAACTGACAGGGCGGGGTAAATTGGGAATATAAGGCTGCCGCATGACCGTATCTAAAACAAATAACTCGCCCAATCGCTGTTCAGAGGGGTTAAAAACACCAATCGTGAGCAGTCGTGGGGGGGAGTTGGGCGGAAAATCTATATCGGTGGCGGGGTGAGCCAGACTCCAAATGGCTTTCATGGCCAAGGTCGAATCCAACACATACAACTCTTTTTGGGCATCGCCCACGTACAGCAAGGCGGTAGAAGGTTGGTATTTAAGCAAAGTTGTTTGTGAAATGGCTTTGTCGTGAATTTTGTAACCCGCAACGGTAAACAAAGGCAATTCATCGCTGATTTCGATGCTTTTTGTTGGTTTTGGTGGCAATTCGGGGGCGAGGCTTTCGTAATACTGCACGATACTTTGCCAGTCCTGTTCCGAAATCGCGGGGGTTTCGGGATAAACGCCTGCTGCTTTTATCAAAGCCACCTCTTCGGGTGGCAAGTCGGTATAGGGATCTTGGTTGTTGGGCCGCAGTCCCAACCGCCAGGCCATGTTGGGCAAAACACGGTTTACCCAAGTAGCCTTGTCTAAAAGCGCAGGTGCTGGAAACGAATGGCAACTTTGACAATACTTTTGGGCAGTTTTTTGGGCATTTGCCAACAAAGATTCTTTGGTGGGCTTTTGTGCCAAAGCAAAACGACCCCCGCTCGTGATGGCAACGAAAAGGACGAGGCCCAAATGCCTTTTATTCAATAGAAAACGATAGACCAAAAAGTGTTTTCCGAAAAACATTGGTTTTGCTTTTTTTGATTCA
>JALOLW010000390.1 GCA_025455795.1 Spirosomataceae bacterium | reverse complement strand
GCCTCCTCGAACGCCAGGGCATGAGCGTGGCGCGGGCGGCCGGCGAGGTCGGCTACGAATCCGAAGCCGCCTTCAATCGCGCCTTCAAAAAACGGACCCTTCAAACCCCCCGCGAATACTTCTACGATTCACGGGTGGAGGACTGAACAGAACTTATCAAATTTGGGCAAAATACCGTACCTTTGTCGCTGCTACCTAACTCATTGAGAGATGAAAATTTTACTGATATGTACGTTATTGCTGTTGTCTTCGGCAATATATGGGCAGTCCGATACTTCGGCGATTCATTACAAAGCCCAAGCAGACCGCTTTTTTGAAAAAGGGCAATACGAATTGGCCAAACAAAACTACCAAAAGGCGCAGCAGCTCCCCTCGGGCGATACCGATGATTATATCAATGCCCAATTGGAAGCATCGGAGCGTTGTTTGGGCTTTTTGAGGTCCATTGAGGAGCTTTCCAAAGACCCCAATTCGCACAAAGCACTGTTTTTCATCTATGAAAAAATCTTGGACTTGAACCCCAAAGACAGTTTGTCCAAACACGCGATAGTACAAGGGCATTGGCAGATTGCTAAACAAAAGTACGGACAAGCCGAATACAAAACCGCGGCAGAGTCGTTCAAAAAGGTGATAGAATACCCCGATAATGCTTTTTTTGCCGAGGCTAAAAGCATGATAGATAGCTGCGAATACTACAGCAAACGCCTCACCGAAGGATACATAGCCCCCGAAGTGGATTCAGTAGCCACCTATTCGACGGGCTTAAAAGGTATCAGTAGTATCATCAGTAGCAATATGCAGTACCCAGAAGCGGCCCTTTCCAAAAAAGTGAGTGGAAAAGTGTGGGTATCTTTTGTCCTTACCGAGAAAGGCAAAGTCGTACCCGAATCGGTCAAGGTGGTGCGGGGCATAGGAAGTGGCTGCGACGAAGAAGCGGTTCGGTTGATTAAAATGATGAACAACTGGACCCCCGCCTATCTCAAAGGGCGACCGGTACGTTTTCAAACAGTCATGCACATTAGTTTCAACCTACAATAGGGCAGGAATGCGAGAATGATTGAATAAAAAATCATTTTCACATTGCGAAACGTCGCACCGCCTACACTTTCGCATTGACGGTATCAAGTCAAATCCCAGTCTTTTCTTGGTTTGCGAGAAAGCAGGGCGTTGGCCTCGGCATCGTGGCGGAATCGTTCACGGCGGGCGTTCCACTCCAATTTTCGCCCCAATCGCCACGAAATCAGCCCCAAGTGCATGGGCAGCGTCATTTGTCGAGCGTATTCGAGATTGGACTCAGGCTGTATGCGCGATTTGACCGAATCCACAAAGTTTTGTTGATGCCCAGGGGAGCGTTTGAGCGTAATGGGAACTTCGGCGATGTCGCCCATCACCACGCCATTGATGGTGATTTCGCGGGTATTGTAGTCACAGAGCAATGTTCCTTTTTCTCCCTCAAAATACGCCCCAATATGCCGTTTTTCAGCTCCGGGAACGTTGGGCGCGGTGGAAGTCCAGTACAGTTTGAGATTGTCAAATTCATAATCCACGTCAATCCACTTGGGCGTATCGCCGATACCGTCCGATTTCTCGCCTCTTGCGCTGACGGTTTGGAGGTTTTGGGGCGCAATCGCCCACCAAACGATGTCGGCGATGTGACACCAAAAATCCTGAAACACTCCGCCCGAATAGTCCAAGAAGTAGCGGTACGTAAAATGACACCGCTCGGGTGTGTAGGGCGAATAAGGCGCGGGACCTTGCCACATATCCCAGTTGAGCGTGGCAGGAGGCGTTTGAAAATTGGCGGGACCCAACACCGGCGGCGGGCCTGTTTTCCAAAGCCTTACGGTATGCACTTTGCCGATAGTCCCTGCTTGAATCAACTCCACGACGCGGTGGTAGTTGTCGCCCGCGTGGATTTGGGTGCCGAGTTGAAAGACCCGATTGTGACGTTGAAGCGATTTGAGCATCTGCTGCCCTTCGCGCACGTTGTACGAGAGGGGTTTTTCGCCATAGACATCTTTACCCGCTTCAAAAGCCAACATAGCCACCTGCGCGTGCCAGTGGTCGGGCGTAGCGCAGGTGATAGCGTCTATGTCTGGGCGGTCGAGTACACGCCTAAAGTCGTCGTAAGTCTGGACTTTGGTATCGGGATGCTTGGTTTGGAGCGTTTTGAGGGCTTTGGCGAGGTGGTCGGAGTCCACGTCGCACAGGCCCACGATTTCGACCTCGGGCAAATCAGCAAACCAGTTGAGGTGGCTTGTTCCCATGCCGCCCAGCCCGATGTGTGCCACGCGCACGCGGTCGCTGGGAGCTATTTTTTTGGCAAAAGAGGGCAGCACGGTCAGGCCGAGCGCGGCGGCGGTGCTTTGGCGAAGAAAATGACGACGGTTCATGCTTACTCCGTTTCTTTGTCCCTTTTCCAAAGTGGCGAAGGGAGGTTGGCGTTTTTCTTCAAAAAGCATTGAACGTCAAAGCTCTACTATACCTACACGAACTGCTTCCATCGCCAAAGTGACGCGACTTTTGACGTTGAGTTTGGTGAAACAGTGTTCTCGGTAGCCATCTACCGTGCGCGGGCTGACGCTCATTTGTTCGGCGATTTCGGTATATGTCAAATCGCTGCACGCCAAGCGGATAAATTCTGCCTCTCTTTCGCTAAGTCCCATAGCTTCGGCGGGGGTCTGGGCGGGGCCCATGTTGAGGCTTCGGATGAGTTGCGACGTCACAAACTCGGTGTAATAATAGCCCTTCTGCGCCACGGCATCCAGTGCCTGTTTGAGTTCGGCGGGGCGACAGCCTTTGAGCAGGTAGCCCCGCGCCCCGTTGCGAAGCATGCCCACGATAGACTCCTCCTTGTCGTTCATCGAAAGAGCCAAAACACGCACGTCGGGGGCATTTTTTTTGAGCCAAAGAGCCGTTTCGTAGCCGTCCATTTCGGGCATGTTGATGTCGAGCAGCACCATATCTGGCACCATTCCGAGCGAGACTCGTTGCACCAACTCTTTGCCATTGGGTACTTCGTAAAGCACCTCGTAGTCTTCGTATTTTTGAATCAAGCCCGACAGTGCCTTGGCCATCAGTTCGTGGTCGTCCGCGATTGCGATTGTGGTTTTCATAAGCTCCCTGCCCCGCAGCGGCGTACCTTCCGATGGGGGATTATTTTGATTGATTGATGCAAGTTTCTAAGTAGCGAATCAAAGCGCGGATGTCGGTGATGGAGCGCGTGATGATATCGCTGGTTTGGTGGACATAATCCAACTGCTCGGTGTTGAGGCCGCTTTCTTCCAACGAACTCAAATGAAACTGCGCCACCGAGAGCATTTGGCCTACGTTTTCGTACAGTTCTGCCCCGACTCGCTCAAACGCCACCTGCTGCGCCTTCACTTGCGACTCAAGTATTTTCTTTTGCAATACCATTGATTTCGATTTAGTTTTGGCCCCCATCCCGCGCCTCTGTTACTTGTTATTCGTTTATCCGTTAAGGGTTATCCGTCTTTCCTTGTTCCAGGCTGCCGTAAAATTACGACTTCCTTTGGCCTTCCGCAAGGGTGTTTTTCCCGTATTTGATAGCGTATTTCTACGGTATTTTTCTTGCGTCCTCGCGTCTTGGCGGTATAATTTACAACGGAATTTCCAACAAAACCTTTGTTCCTCCTCCTATTTCACTTTCGATGCGGCAGGTACCGCCCAGCAGCTCGGCCCGCCGCTGTATATTGCGCAGTCCCGCCCCCGATGCTTCGATAGGGCGGCTTTTTACTGCGGTCATTTCAAAGCCTTTGCCATCATCTTCGATACTGAATAGCAGCGTGTTGGGGGTATATTGAAGCGATACGCTGAGGTGTTGGGCGTGGGCGTGTTTGAGGGCGTTGTTGAGTACCTCCTGCGCTATCCGAAACAGTACCATCTCCTTTTGGACATCGGCCTGTCCGCGCTCGCCCGCTACGTGTAGGTGGGTGCGGCACTTGCCCGCGTACTCGATGCGTCCAAGCTCGTGTTGGAGACTTGACACCAAGCCAAAGTCTTTGACCACATCGCCGTCCAGGCTCTTGCTCAACGCCCGCAGTTCGTGGATAGCCTTCCCTACGGTTTCGCTGACTTCGGAGATTTGGGGTATTTTTTCTTCTTCCAGTACGCCCAGTTGCCACTTCACCACCGACAAAAGCTGCCCCACGTTGTCGTGCAGTTCTTCGCCCACCCG
>JALOLW010000389.1 GCA_025455795.1 Spirosomataceae bacterium | reverse complement strand
TTCAAAGTGGCGGCACCGTTTTCGTCGTATGCCATTCAAGATGGCAATCTGATTACGGGACAACAGCAAAATTCGGGGGCTGCTGCTGCTGAATTGTTGGTAAAATCATTAAATCAATAAAAAACATGAATGCAATTAATTGGTTTGAAATCCCCGCATTGGATTTAGACAGAGCTTTTACTTTTTATTCGACGGTGCTTGATGGCAATGTCCGTAAAGGCACATTTGGCAACGGTGACTTAATACTGTTCAATGTACCGTTCGGAACAGGCGAAGCAGTGGGTGGTTCTATCGTGGTTCGCCCTGATTTGAAGCCCACTACTGAGGGGGGTGTTTTATATCTAAATGCCTTTGGTAAACTAAGCGTCGCGGTTGATAAAGTGGAACAAGCGGGTGGTAAAGTCATTATTCCAAACATTAATCTCGGTAAATTCGGCTTTTCGGCTATCATTATTGACAGCGAAGGCAACAAAATTGGGCTTTTATCCAATGAAGCGTAATCTTTTCCCTGTGCTGATTGCCCTGCTTTTCATCGAAGGCAGGGCAATTGCCCAAGCCGTAGAGGTGTATGCAGGGCATAAACGAGCGGGTGTGGACTTGTTGTGGTTCAAAAATTTTAAAAACAAACAGGAAGAACGCACGCCTTTTCTATTTTTTAGTCGCAATCGGGCGAGCGTGGCTTACCAAGATTCACCCACAGCATTTGGCTCTACCAATGCTGTATCGTATAATTTTAAAAACGGTATCGGTATAGTGGCGGTTGGGTCTTTTTTAAACGCGGGTTTTACGCCTAAAATAGGACTGCAATACTTTAAGCAAAAAGGCGATTTTATGTTTTTTGGTTGGGCAGTAGCAGACTTTGAAAAAGAAAGTAATATTGATGTCTTTGCTTTGTTACGCTGTACGCCAAAAATCAAAACGCATCTAAACGGCTTTGGTCAGTTGGAATTTTTTCCTGTTTACAATCCTTCTTCTGAAGTTTGGAACATCACGCAACGGCTGCGTTTGGGGCTAAAATACCATACTTGGGCGGCGGGTTTTATGGCGGATTTTAACCAAACGGGTAAAAATACCTTCATGGCGACGCACAATTTGGGCATTTTTTTAAGAAATGAATTTTAATTGAGATGATAACTAAAAAGGTGTTCAACCCTATTGCGGTTGCTCGTTATATGCGTTCAGAATTGGTAATATCCGTTGTTTTTTCAACAGGTGTCTATTTTTTGTACGAAAATCAGCACCTCGAAAAAGTCAGTTTGCCGTTTTCGGTGGCAGCAATATTGGGCAGTGCTTTGGCGATATTTTTAGCTTTTCGCAACAACAATTCGTACAATCGTTGGTGGGAAGCCCGCACCATTTGGGGTAGTATTATCAATAATAGCCGTATTTTTGCCCGTCAAATCATCGCCAATGCAGACAATGCCACAGCGATTGGGAAAGCGGAACAAAGAACTGTGGACGCTTACAAAAAAGAACTGATTTATCGCCAAATTGCCTTTGCACACGCCTTGCGGCTGCATTTGCGGTTGGAAAATAAATGGGAAGGACTCCAACACTTGCTTTCGGAAAAGGAATATGCCGAGTTGCTGACCAAAAACAACAAGCCCAATTTTCTATTGCTCAATCAAGGCAACCGCATCAAAGAAGGTATGCGAACCGAGATTTTGGGCGCATTTGACAACATCAGCCTTGAACCGACTTTGGCAGGTTTTAATAATTTTCAAGGGGCTTGTGAGCGTATCAAAAACACGCCCCTTTTGCGCCAATACCATTTTTTTACCAAACTGTTTTTATTGGTTTTTATGGCAATTTTGCCTTTTTCTTTGATAGCTGACTTCAATAAAATGGGCGTTCCTGCCCTGATGATACCCCTCAGTATTTTGGTCAGTTTTGTATTTGGGGTGATGGGAAAAGTGGGCGAAGTAAACGAAGACCCGTTTGAAAACCGCATTACCGATGTACCGATGACGGCAATGTGCAACACGATTGAACGCGATTTGAAAGAAATGCTGGGCGAAATGGATTTACCACCAAAATTGGAAGTCGAAGATGGTTTTATTTTTTAAAAAATATACAATATGACAATAGCAATCATTGGTTCTGGGAACGTCGGCGGGGCTTTGGCGCAACGCTGGATTTTGGCTGGACACACCGTTTTGATAGGGGCAAAATTTCCTTTGAGCGATAAAAATATTCAACTCGCTACTAAAATTGGGGAAGATAGATTTACGACCGTCGAAAATGCTGTACGGCAAAGTGAAGTGGTTTTAATTGCGACTCCGCCGACCGCCATTTTTGATGTAATGGCAGAGATGGGCGATGTTTCGGACAAAATTATCATGGATGCCACGAATACAGTGCGTCAAAAACCACTGCCTTACGATACCGTTTACCATGCTTTGGCAGATAAAACCCAAGCCCAAGTGGTCAAGTGTTTCAATTCGACGGGTTTTGAGAATATGCTCAACCCCATCTATCATGGCGAGCCGATTGATATGTTTATGGCAGGCGACAGCGACACAGCGAAGCAAGTTGCCCGTCAACTTGCCTTAGACGCAGGTTTTGGCACTTGTTGGGATTTTGGCAAAGGTGACAAGGTTCTACTTTTAGAACAATTTGCTTTGTCCTGGATAAATCTGGCGATTATGCAAGGACACGGACGGGACATTGCGTTTAGACTGGTACGACGGTAGTGGATTTCTATCCCCGCCCTTCGAGCCAATGCGTGAGCAGCCGCACGCCATAAGCCGTAGCCGATTTCATGGAGGCAAACTCGGAGTCGGCAAAGGCCGTCCCTGCGATGTCCAAATGCACCCAAGCAGGGTGATTTTCGGTAAATACCTCCAAAAACTTGGCGGCTACAATCGCCCCCGCGATGGGTTTGCCGTGGTAGTTTTTGACATCGGCCACGTCCGATTTAAGTTCGTCTTTGTAGTCGTCCCACAGTGGCAACCGCCAGAGTTTTTCGCCCGTTTGTTGGCCACTTTCATAAAGCGACTGCGCGAGGGCGTCGTTTTGGGTAAACATCCCCGCCGCCGCGTAGCCAAGGGTAGCCACGCAACTACCCGTAAGCGTAGCCAAGTCCACGATGGTGTCGGGAGCGTAGTTGCGGACAAGATAGCTGAGGCCGTCGGCCAAAATGATGCGTCCTTCGGCATCGGTATCAATGACTTCGATGGTTTTGCCCGAATAACTCCCAATCACGTCGCCTGGCTTGGTAGCGAGGCCATCCACGCTGTTTTCGGTAGTGGGAACAATGCCTATCAAATGCACGGGCAACTGGAGCTGTGCCACCAAATCAACCGTACCCAACACCGCTGCCGCCCCGCCCATGTCCGACTTCATGAGGTGCATGTTGGTAGAGGGTTTGATAGAAATACCGCCCGTGTCAAAAGTCACGCCCTTGCCTACGAGTCCGATTTTTTGGGTGGCGGCAGGGTGAATGTATTCCAACACAATAAAGCGCGGCGGGTGTTCACTGCCTTTTGCTACCGCCAAAAGTGCCTGTAATCCAATATCTTCGCACATTTTTTCGTCAAAAACCTTCACAGTGTAACCATGACGTTGGGCTGATTTTTGGGCAAAATTGGCCAGCGTTTGAGGAAACTTTTTATTGGCGGGGGCGTTCATCAAATCCATGATAGCGATTTGGGTTTGGCCCGTCGTCACACCTACCGATACGGCCTTTTGAGCGGCGGTGGGGTCTTCGGCTGCTACCACAATTTCTACTGTACCCCCACGCTCAAAGAAATTCGGTTCTTGGATTTTATCGGTTTTGTACAAATCAATGTCATAGTCGCCCAGCGTGATACCGTTAGCAATGGCCTGCAACCAATCGCTCTCAATCATACCCACCGTAAGCGACAGGGTGACGTGATTGGGCAGGAGTTTTTTATGTTTGTGAAAAAACGAGCGCAATGTTTTGACAAAATCAACTTCTTTGGGTGCTTTGCCCAATCCTACCAAAAACACCCGTTGGGCGTTTTGATAGAGCGTCACAACTTGTTTGAAGTCCGCTTTGAAGTCTTTCTGAAGCAGCGGGTCATTGCTAATACTGGCTATCTGTGCGACTAAATCGTCGTTTTGACGAAACAAATAAACAACAGCCTCGGAAACAGCCGAAGCAGAATTGACAACTTTGATTTGCATTGGAATCTTTTTTTCGTTTGAATCGCTTGGATTAAGATGTGGTGCGTTTGAAACGC
>JALOLW010000039.1 GCA_025455795.1 Spirosomataceae bacterium | reverse complement strand
GCTCGGCTCCGTGTTGCCTAAGTTCAAGGGTGGTTTCTTGAATAACTTTACTTACGGCAATTGGAACATGCGCGTAAACACCGATTTTATCGTTGGTGGTAAATTTTTCTCAGTTACTAAAATGTTCAATGCGTACGCTGGCTTAGCTGCTGAGACCGCGGGAGTCAACGAACTGGGCAATCCTAAGCGTAATCCTGCTGCTGATGGCGGGGGTATTTTGATAGCAGGCGTAGGCCCCGACGGCAAAACCCCCAATACTACCCGTGCCGAAACCCAAGCACTCTACGAAGACAACTTGTTTGCCCTTCACGAACATTGGATGTATGACCAAACTTTTGTCAAACTTCGTGAGGTATCATTGGGCTATACTTTCCCTAAATCAATGCTTGGCAAAACCATCAAGTCGGTCACTATTTCTTTTATTGCGCGCAATCCATTGCTGATTTATAGTGCAGTAGGTGGTGGAATAGACATATCAGAAGCCGAAAGCTACTGGACTGAAGGTGGCCAGCTACCTCCCGTGCGCTCGTTTGGTCTCAACCTACGCTTAGGGCTGTAAGAGCCAACTCAACTCTAATCAATGATTTTTTATCAAAAGCATCAAAACAATGAAAAATACATTTTTAAAATCAATATTAGGCGCGGGTTTGCTTTTTGTAGCAACAGCCTGCGATGACTTCGGGGACATGAACGTTAGCCCCAACAGCCCTGCCAATCCTAACACTGGCAGTATTCTGACGAGTGCCTTGCGAAGCGTAGGAGGGGTTGTCACCAATATAAACCCTGCGTTATACGTACAGCAGTTTGGAGATGTTACTTACATTGAAGAGTCACGCTACAAAACCGTGCAGTTTGACTATGCGGGTATGTACACAGGACCACTCAACAACCTCAACTACATTGTCAAGCTCAACACCGATGCCGAAACCAAAAATACTGCAGCAGCCAACGGCTCAAATGCCAACCAAATCGCAACAGCTCGTATTTTAAAGGCGTATTTTTATCAAACTATCACCGACCGTTGGGGCGATGTGCCTTATTCGCAAGCCCTCAAAGGAGCCGACGGCTTCAGCCCAAGTTTTGATACACAGCAGGCCATTTATAACGATTTGTTCAAAGAATGGAAAGAGGCCCAAGCCCAGTTTGACGGAGGTAAAACCGTTGTAGGCGATATTTTGCTCGGAGGCAACGTAGCCAAATGGAAGAAATTCGCCAATTCTTTGCGAGCCATTGCTGCGTTGCGCTTGTCCAAAGTAGATGCGGCCAAAGGCAAGGCGGAGTTCGCTGCCGCTATTGCCGACGGCATCATCACTTCCAACGCCGATAACGTTGCTTTTAAGTACCTTAGCGATGCCAACTACGAGCATCCGCTCTATAACAACTACATCACGTCCAATCGTAAAGATTTTGCGGTTAGTAGCACTTTTATAGACTATTTGCTTAAAACCAACGACCCACGTTTGTCAGCTATGGCCGATAAAAACATCAATGGAGCATATCGTGGAGTACCTTACGGCGTTTTTCCTCCTACTTGGAAAGCACAAGATGTGTCTTTGGCCGCTACTTCGATGCGTCAGCAAAACTCAGCCGCCAATGTCATTACTTACGCTCAAGTCTTGCTGGCACAAGCCGAAGCGGTGCAGTTGGGATGGATAGCTGGCAATGCCAAAAGCTTGTACGAAGCAGCCATCAAAGCTTCTATGGAACAGTGGGGTGTCTATTCGGCCAGTGCCTACGATGCCTACATCAAAAGCCCAGAAGTGACGTTTGACAGTGCCAAAGCCATTGAGCAAATCGGTACCCAGCGTTGGATAGTGCTGTTTTACCAAGGTACAGAAGCTTGGGCTGAATGGCGGCGTACTGGATTCCCCAAATTGACTCCTGCGGCCAAGCCTCTCAACGGTGGAACGGCTATTCCGCGTCGTATGGGGTATCCGGCACACGAGGTAACGCTTAATAAAACCAACTATGACGCTGTGATTGCCAAGCAAGGCAAAGATGACCAGTACACGCGTGTATGGTGGGACAAATAACGAATGTCGGTGTACTTAAGCAAAAAAGCTCCTATGCGTAGGGGCTTTTTTTCGCTCTGGGGACTAACATCTTCGAAAGTTCCTCGTAGTTTTTAGTACTTACTCCCCGATGCGTCCGATGGCGCAACTTACGTACGACTTGGCTTTGGTCAATAAATCGTTTTCGGTATTTTCTTCGGGATAACCCAAACTTTTGAGTTTTTCTACCAACGTCATTCTGGTAAGCAATGCGTCATCATAATTGACCGTTACCACCGATGTTTCTTTATCTACGGCTACGTCCGACACGCCCGTTAGTTTCACGATGGCCGACTTGATGCTGTTGGCGCAGCCGCCGCATTTTAGATTTTCAACGCTAATTACTGAGGTTATCATTTGAATGGATATTTAGTTCTGAGCGAAAATGGGCTGTCGGGAAGTTATATTTTATGACCAAATGCAGCCAAATAAATGACTGTTCTCATGCAGTTTTTCTCACCAAAGCTCGATTAGACACTAATTTTTGTATGTTTGTAGAACGCTATCCCAACGACCTCTGCACCTCATTCAGATGGTTTTGGGGGAGTGAAACCTAGGTTTTGACATGAAGAAAAAAATCGCCAAAATCATTTCTTTCGTAGGCAACCCACTCGTTTTGTCCGTACTGGCCGCTGTTTATGCCAATTTTCAGCGTTTTGAGGTTCGTCAAGCCCTTATCCTTACAGGCATACTGCTGTTGGTGGGGGTCGGTCCTGTATTTTGGTACATCAATCGCCGCGTCAATGCGGGTCAATACGCCGACCACGACGTATCGGCTCGGACCAAAAGACCGTCTTTGTATTTGTTTGCGATGGGCATCTTGGCGGTACTTATTGCGGTGCTGTATTTTACCCACCAGCCTCGTCACGTAATCAGTGGAGCAGTAGCGGCTTGGTTGTTGGCGGCGGCTTCTTTTTTGGTGAATTTCAAAACCAAAACGTCACTCCACACAGGTTACGCCTTTTTGATAGGTTTTTTGACGCTTTCCGTAAGTTTTAGCGCGGGGATGGGGCTAATAGGATTTGCGTTTTTGGTGGGCTGGTCTCGCGTGGCATTGGGGCGGCATACGCTCCAAGAGGTATTTATTGGGGCTTCTTTGGGGGCTACGATTGGCTGCTTGTTTTACCAAACGATGCTGGTTTGATATCTTTTAAGCGACCCCATATCATCTGAAGTCGCTTAAAAGGAAATACTGAGAAAACATTAAATTTAGGCCAAGGCCGCTACGCCGGGGAGGGTTTTGCCTTCCATGTATTCGAGGAGTGCGCCACCGCCCGTTGAGACATAGCTCACGCGGTCGCCGTATCCAGCGTTGTTGATGGCCGATGCCGAATCACCCCCGCCAATGAGCGAAAACGCCCCGTTTTTTTCCGTAGCTTCTACTACTGCTTCGGCGATGGCATTGGTACCCGTCGCAAAGTTGGGAAACTCAAACACCCCCATCGGGCCGTTCCAGAGTATTGTCTTAGAATTACGAACAATATCCGCAAACAATTTTGCCGTTTCGGGTCCGATGTCCAGCCCTTCCCATTCGTCAGGGATTTGGCCTTTGGCTACGACTTGGCGATTGGCGTCATTGGAGAAAGCATCCGCGCAGACATTGTCCACTGGCATCACAATATTGACTCCTTTGGCTTTGGCTTTTTCCAAAATCTCCAAAGCCAACTCCTGCTTGTCGGCTTCCAAAAGCGATTTACCAATAGCCCCACCTTGCGCTTTGGTAAACGTATAAGTCATACCGCCACCGATGATGAGGTTATCTACTTTATCGAGCAGACGCTCGATGATGAGGATTTTGTCGGAAATCTTGGCACCACCCATGATGGCCGTAAATGGCCGTTCGGCGTGTTCGAGTATCCGCTGGGCGTTGTCTATTTCGGCTTGCATGACGTATCCGCACACGCGGTCGGCAAAAAACTGCCCCATCACTGCCGTAGAAGCGTGGGCGCGGTGAGCCGTTCCGAAGGCATCATTGACCCACACATCGCCGAGTTGGGCGAGTTTTTCGGCAAAGGCTGCGTCGCCTTTTTCTTCTTCTTTGTAAAAACGGAGGTTTTCCAACAGCAATATTTCTCCTGCTTGCAGCGAAGCAGCTTGTTCGGCGGCAGATGCGCCGATACAGTCATCGGCAAATTTGACGGGAATCCCCAAAATCACCGAAAGTGGATTGACCAAGTGTTTGAGGGAGTATTTATTGGTAGGGCCTTCTTTGGGACGGCCCAAGTGCGACATCAAAATACAAGCCCCGCCGTCGGCCAAAACCTTGCGAATCGTGGGCAGCGTGGCTTGGATACGGGTATCGTCGGTAATCTCAAATCTTTCGTTGAGGGGTACGTTAAAGTCCACACGAATGAGGGCGCGTTTGCCCGAGAAGTTGTACGAGTCTATCGTTTTCATTGAAGGGAAGTGGGTGAGTGTGGCAAGCCACTGTTATCAGTTAATTGTTGTTCATTTATTGGGGCTGATGGTGAAATCAGTCCATGTTTAAATTAGGATTTTAGGCTACAAAAATACGTTTTCGTACCCAACAAACCGCCAAAACGGTTTATGTTTTTGTGAAATTACTTAAACCACGGTTGCCAAGTGAGTTGGTATTTGAGGCCGCTTTGCCGCTCACCGATGGGCTTGGCGGGAGTCCCCGCAACGATGGTCATTGGGGGAACGTCTTTGGTGACGACACTGCCCGCTGCCACTACCGCCCCACGCCCGATACGCACTCCGGGCATGAGCGTAGCGCGGGAAGCTATCCAAGCATAATCTTCGATGATGACATCTTGACCTATTACATTGTGATAGTCGTGGTGGGGGTCGTGGGTGAGGGTCCAGATATTGACTTCTTGGGCAATGTCCACGTTGTTGCCGATGAGAAGCTGGCCACCGCGCCCGTCGAGTAGCGTGCGTTTGTTGATGAAGCAGTGGTCACCGATGTGGATATTTTTCCCATTCCTAAACTCCACTTCCATCATCACAAAACCCTCTTTTCCAAGGTGTTTGATGGTATGTTTGATAAAAAACCGACGAAAGACATAAAACGGCACTCGCATGACCCACTCCCGAAAGAGGTAATCTTTGAAGGCGTAAAGGGCAGTTAGGCAATCAATCGCGATTTTTCTCATGTCAAATCTCGTCCACCGTACCTGCGCCAAGTTCTTGGAGGAGCGTCGTCCAATACTGCGTCACGGTGGGGTTGTTTTCTTTGGTGCTACTGGTGGGTTCAAAAGGCAGCGCCAGCTTGATTTCGGCGGCATTGAGGGCGTACTGCTGCATCTGTTTGGCGTCGGCTTTGGCCCATTGGTCGGCTTCGTTGTTGCTGCTGGGGGGATTGGAATGAAAATCACGGCGGCCTGTACCTCTCATGCTCTCAATCATATCGCTCAAAAAATAGGCTTTTACTTCCGCGCCCGTTTCGCCCGCTTTGGCAATGACGGGCAAGGCAGCCCAAATATCGGTAAAACGCTGTGAATTACCGGTGTTTTGCATCGCCAATTTACCCATAGCTTGTTTCAAAAACACCATGCGCTCGCGTTGCAAGGTCAAGCCCGTGGTTGTCTCGGCGGCCTCGCGGTCGGTGGCGTTCATGGCACTCATGTCTTCTACCTCCGTGCGGCAAGTGAGCGACAACGCCCGCGCTTTTTGGGTGTTTTCGTGGATAAAATATACTTCCAATTTGTCGCCTTTTTGACGAATGTTTTGTTCAACGAGTTCGGTCAAAATTTGCTGATATTTTTGCGCCACAAAAGCTTTATTGACATTGACACTCTGGGTTTTGTCAATAAATATAAGCGTATGGACGGGGGCGTTGGCAACTGCCTTTTTTTCGGTTTCTAAGTGGCAGCTACTCAACAAAAAAACACTACCGACGACCCACGTCAGGGAACGTTTGACAAATAAATGATTCATGCTGTTTGGGATTTTGAACGCGAAGATGACTTTTGAGAAATAAGTACGCAAACCAAAACGGATGAGCGGTTGAAATATTACTTTTTGCTCAAAGAAATCATATTGGCAAACAGCCGATACGCACCGGGTACGCCTGCGGGTAGTTCGCGGAAAAACGCCAAACCCGTGTACATAAAATGTCCTTTGCCGTACTGACAGTAAATCAAGCTACCGTTTTTCTCGGCTTCGCCGGGGTCGCCACAACTGAAGAGGGGGGTATAGGCTTTGTCGAAGTCCACGGCAAAGTAAATCCCACGTTCTTGTACCCATTTGTCAAAGTCGGCATCGGTGATTTTGTTGGGGGTATTGAGGAGCGGATGCGCCGGGGCCAAAAACGTCATCTTGGCTTCTTCGTCAGTGACACGGTCGCGGCTTATTTTGAATGGATATGGTCCTATTTCCTTCACTTTTAGGCTATTGGTCGAAAATCCGAGGGTGGCGTACTGCACCACCATCGTACCGCCGTTTTTGACGTATTCCATGAGTTTGTTTTGGAAAAATCCAATGCGGTCTTCGGTGTTGTAGGCACGCACGCCCACCACGATAGCGTCGTAAATGCCCAAGTTTTTGTTCAACTCGGTCTCGTCGAGCAGGGTGACTTGACAGCCCATTTGGCGCAAAGCCGCGGGAACTTCATCGCCTGCCCCAGCAATGTAGCCGATTTTGGTGGCTTTGTTTTTAATGTCCAATTTGACCAAGTTGGCCTCCGCGGGCGGAAACACCGTTTGGGCTAAAATGTGCTTAAACTCAATCGTCCGCAATCCGTGCGACGTGCTGCCGTTGGCGGTTTCGGCCACGAGGTGGATTTTGCCCTCGCTACTTTGTACTGACGGAAACACCTTGACCGTAAAACGCTGCTCTTGGTACTTGTCTTTGAACGAAAACGGCAACTGAGCCGGCTCAACGCGCCAGCCCGCAGGTACTTCTACCCGTAGCGTACCCGACACATTGGCGCGGTTGGCTTTGGCCACCAAGTCCACGTTTTTGGGCTGATTGTCGGCAAAAACATACACCTGCTCGGCCACGTTGGTCGTGACTTCGGGGCGCACTTCAAAGGGCCGATAAATCTCTCCATCTGAGGGTTCAGTGTATTTGTGAACCCACGGCTTGGTAAACGTAAACTCTTGACCTTCAATCAAAAATGTAAAGCTCGTTTGGAGTTCGGGGGTGTTTTCGGCAGGGCCAACTTGGTGAGGGGCTTCTATCTGAAACACCCGGTCTTTGATAGGTTTGGCCAACCAAAACGGCTGCGTAATTTTCAGGTTTTTGGACGTAGGCCGAGTCAGATTGAGAGCAAAGGCTTCAAAAGTAGTCAGATTGACGTTGAGCGTAGTGTCAAAAGCCGCCCCTTGAAACTGTATTTTGGTCAGTTTGACGGGAAACTCCGCCCGTTTGACTACGTTCAATTTGACCGCCGCTTGGTCGCCAGCTACTACCGCATAGTCAATAGGATTGGTTTCAAACCACAGCCCCAAGCATTGTTGAATCAGGGTTTCGACTTCGCTTTTTTTGGCGCGGACGTACAGGTTGTCAGCATCCATTTTATTCAACTCTTTGTGAACAGCCACCAACGTAGGCACCGACGAAGCTGGAAAGTTGATGTTGTAGTTGCGAATCGCTTGGTCTATCAGTTGGGCGACGCGCGCGCTGTTGGGAACACGCCCCCAAGTAAGGTCAATGTCATCGAAAGGGTCTTTGCGCGCAGGTACACCGTCTTTGTGTAGCAAGTAGTCAATGCGCGTGGTACGGTTGGGGGCAGCCCCAAAACCTTGTGTTTTGTGCATACTGCGGGCTTCGGCGGCGATTTCAGTATATGATTTCCCCAAATAGGGATTAAAACCACTCATATCGAGCGGGATGTACGAGCCTTTGTCACCGGGTTTGTTGTTTTGAAAGCCAGGCGAGTACGTGTTCCAAATCAACCGTTTTGGCTTCCAGGGTTTTACGTACTGGAGTTGTTCGGGAAACTGCGTCGGGTCGCCGCAAAGCTTGTAGGCCGCCTCGGCCAAAAACGCCGACGAATTGTGATGCCCATGTCCAGCGCGGGCATCAGGCGGAAAGCGTGTGATGATGACGTCGGGTTGGTATTTTCGGATGATATATACGACATCGGCCAGTATTTTGCTTTCACCCCAAAACTTCAAGGTCTCTTCGCGGGTCTTGGAAAAGCCAAAATCATACGCCCGCGTAAACAACTGCTCGGTGCCTTCGATACGGCGAGCATTTTGGAGTTCTTGGGTACGAATCAGGCCGATGTACTCACCTTGCTCCGAGCCGATGAGGTTTTGACCGCCGTCGCCACGGGTGAGAGAGAAGTATTGGGTTTGGAGCAGGCGTTCTTTGGCCATGTAGGCCAGAAGCAGGTTGTTCTCGTCGTCGGGGTGGGCTGCTATGTGCATCACACTGCCTACGACATTGAGTTTTTTGAGGTTGAGCAGTATCTCACTCGAACTGACGGACTTGACTTGGGCGTGGAGGAGACTAACAAAAAGTGAAAAAATGAAGCAACTGAAAAGGGCGATTTTTCTCATTGGGAGTCAGTTTTCGGGTTTTGGGCAAAACTACAAAAACTACCTCAATAATCGTACTCCCCTGCGACGAATCCACCGCGCGGGAGGACTATTCCCCAAAAATTTGCTCTACCGCAATCACCAAATCGGGCAGCACTTTGGACCTGACCTCGCCTTTGGATACCCCAAACGAAAACAAGTCGTAGTCTTTTTCGGTGGCGTTGTAATGATGGATTTCGATGCTTTGGTTGGCAGGGTCTATGAGCCAATATTCTGTTACCGCAAACTGCTTATAGAGCCGAAATTTTTGGAAACGGTCACGACGAATGGAGCTTGGCGAAATGATTTCTACCACCAAATCGGGCGCACCCATGATGCCGTCGGCAGTCACCAGCGAGGCTTTGGCACTGGACACAAACACCAAGTCAGGCACGGGAACGCTTTCATCGTCCAAAAACACATCAATCGGCGCAAAAAAGACTTCTCCTAATTTTTTAGCTTTGACATAAGGCCCTACGATGTCATACGTATTACGCAAAACACGCTGATGTTGAGGACTTGGGGCAGATTTTTTCACGAGTTCACCTTCTAAAAGTTCGTACAAGAAATTGTCATCCACATCCAACTCTTTGTAATCGGTGTAGGTGAAACGACGTTCTAAGATTTCCACAGCCATAGCGTTGAAGATTTTTTGTCAAATCTACGATTTTTTGCACAAATAAATCACTTCGTTGATGGGTAAGGCGAAGCGTTTGGCTTCGGTGGAGGTGAGTTCGTCCATCACAAATCTATCTTCTACGACGGTGAAGCCGCCTTTTTCCAAACACCGCCCATAATCGCGCCCAAAAAGCCGCAAGTGATCGGCTTGCCAGAAGTGCTTCTCGCGCTCGCGCGGGTCGGTGATGCTCGCGTCTTCGTAGGTGGTGGCGCGGGTCCAGTCTTGCGGCGACTGAATGATGGCCCAACCGCCCGGTTTGAGTACCCGATGAAGCTCAGAAGTAGCTTTCACGTAGTCATCTACGTGTTCCATGACGTGATTGCAAAAAGCCACGTCGAAGGTGTTGGCTTCAAACGGAATCTGGTGAATGTCCATCTTGACTTTGGCCAACGGCGACTCAATATCGGCGGTGATATAGTCCAAGTTTTTTTGTTTTTCAAAACGGTCTATGAAACAGTATTCTGGGGCCACGTGCAGCAGTTTAAGGTTGTCTTTGAAAAAATTGGTTTTGCGTTGAAGGTACAGGTACATCAACCGATGCCGCTCAAGCGAAAGGCAGTTGGGGCAGAGCGCATTGTCGCGGCCACGCCGTCCGTAGGGCAGAAACTTGCGGTATTGACTACCACAAACGGTACACTCGACTTGATTGCCTACGTAAAAAACCGAGATAAGTTTGGCGGCAAAATGCGCGACCAATTGCAAATATTTTCGGGGGATGTTGCGAACTACCCAACTGATAATTTGTTTCATAAAATAACGATTGTTGCCCCAAAGTTTTTATTTTTCGGGCAAAACTGACACTAATATTCTTAACAAAAAATGATTATTTGTTTTTACGCGGTTTATTGTTTGGCAATAAGTATTTGATAATCTGATACTTATGTTTAAATAATAAATAACAAACAACAAGTAATTTCCTCAACAAAAATGATTCCAAAGACACAAAAACCTCCGGGAAAAAAATTGGTAAAGCGCATGAGTCTCCGTACCAAATGGCTGATTTTGGCACCGTTGAGCTTGGTACTTGTGGGTTATGGGCTGTGCGTGTTTAGTGAAGCAAGCCACCTTAAACACACCAACGCCCCTACTCGCCAGTGGGTATTGATGGGAACGTACAGTTTGGTGATTATCAACGCGGGGCTTTCCTTGCTGGGTCAGGCGGTGATTTTTAGGGCACAAAGCCTGTACCGAATAGAAACTCGCCGCAAACTCAAAAAGATGCAACGCGAGATAGACCTCCTTAAAAAGAAAAATGCCGCTCAAGGCGGCAAAATCGGAAATCCGTAAGTCTTCGACAACTACGCTTTGGCGGCAAACTCAGCCTTGATAGCTTCGATATCTACTTTCTTAATTTCTGGTTTCCACAAACGCTGCTTCATCAATTTCTGCTCGTTTTGTGGAATCATCACGTTGCGCTTGCTCTTACGCAAAAGTTTCGTTACGCCCATTGTTGTATTTCTTTAAAGTGTTATTTTCAAAAATTGAGGCGCAAAAGTAGTGATTTATTTTGAAAAAAGCACTCAATCACTCCTTTTTTTTCGGGGTGTGTCGTACTTTTGGGGGTAAAATATTTCTTTAGAAAATGAGCAAACCCACACTGGCACGCGGTACGCGCGACTTTGGCCCTACCCAAATGGCCAAACGTAATTATATTTTTGACACCATCCGACGTATATTTCAACGGTACGGATTTCAGCCTTTGGAAACACCCTCTATCGAAAATCTGTCGGTACTGATGGGCAAATACGGCGATGAAGGTGACCAACTGCTGTTCAAAATCTTGAATTCGGGCAATTTTGCCGAAAATCTCACCCCTACCGACTTAGGAGAAAATTACAAAAAACTCACTACCAAAATCTCCGAAAAAGGGCTGCGCTACGACCTCACGGTGCCGTTTGCGCGGTATGTAGTGATGAACCGTAACGATTTGGTGATGCCCTTCAAACGCTACCAAATCCAGCCCGTTTGGCGGGCCGACCGCCCCCAAAAAGGCCGTTATCGGGAGTTTTATCAGTGTGACGCCGACGTGGTAGGCACCGATTCACTCCTCTGCGAAGCCGAAATCGTCTTGATGATTCACGAAGTGCTGCGCGGGTTGGGCGTGGCTGATTTTACGGTCAAAATCAACAACCGCAAGATTTTGACGGGCATTGCGGAGGTCATCGGTGCGCCGGGGCAAGAAGGACCCATGTGCGTGGCGATTGACAAGTTGGACAAAATTGGCAAAGAAAAGGTGGAAGACGAACTCCGCGAAAGAGGCTTTACCGACGAAAACATCGCCCAACTCCAACCGATTTTTACGCTTACCGACGACCAAAGCGATATTTTCGCAAGACTACGCGGCTGGTTGGCCGGGTCTGAAATCGGCCTCAAAGGTGTGTCAGAACTCGAAGAAGTGGGGGCCAAAGTAGCTGCGTTTGGGCTGCAAAATCCTCAAATTCAGATGGATGTGACGCTTGCGCGAGGATTGAGCTACTACACAGGCGCTATTTTTGAAGTCAAAGCCAACGGTGTGCAGATGGGCAGTATTTCGGGCGGTGGCCGCTACGACAACCTCACGGGGGCTTTTGGAATGCCCGGGCTGTCGGGCGTGGGGATTTCGTTTGGGGTGGACAGGATTTATGACGTAATGGAAGAGTTGAAACTTTTTCCCGAAAACCAAACGACCAGTACGCGCATCATGCTGACCAACTTTGATGCCGACGCCGAGCGATACGGGTTGGGCATCTTGCGCCAACTCCGCGAAGCGGGCTTCAACGCCGAAATGTACCCCGATGCGGCCAAACTCAAAAAGCAGTTTGACTACGCCGACCGCAAAAACATTCCGTTTGTCCTTATCATCGGTTCTGACGAAATCCAGACGGGGATTCTCTCGCTCAAAAATATGCAAACAGGCGAGCAGCAAAAACTGACTTTGAGCGAAATCACTGGACTGTTATAGCGTACGACATAACCTATTAGGATATTTTTTATGGTTTATGTCGCCAGATTAGACAATTTTCCCGAAAGTTGTCTAATCTACTCCAATACTTCTACCTGAATCTCAAACCGATAGCCCACGCCATGCACGGCGACGATTTTGAGCGTGGCGTCTGCTTGGAGGAGTTTCCGCAGGCGCGACACAAATACGTCCACACTACGCCCCACCGTCACCCCTTCTTCACCCCACACCGACTGCAAGATGAAATCGCGCTCCAAGACTTGATTGGGATGTTTCACAAAGAGTTGGAGCAACTTGGCCTCGCGGTACGTGAGCGTGTGCGTACCTTCGCCCACGCGCAATGTCAAGTTGGAGAGTTCCAAAGAAGAACGCCCAAAGTTGATTTTTTGGGAAACAACAGGGGTTGCGTCCTCGGATTCAGCCACTGCTGTTGACGGGGTTTTGTATTTCCAAATACCATAACCAATTCCCAAAACTCCCAAAACTGCTACCAACGTCCACTGGACTGGAAAAGAAATAGGCGGGGCAGGAATGTCGGCAAACGTAACTTTTACTTGATAGCAGGCTAAGTTTTGATGCCGCCCGCCGCAAGGGACTTCGTTGTGGTAGAGAAAATCCATTGCGTTGTAGCCAAGTTCGAGGTCGCCTGTTTGGCAGTTGAGGACGGCCACGTCGTATTGGGTAGGAAGTTGATGAAGTGCCAAAGAGGCTTGCAACACGCTTGGCAGGCTGTCGTAAAGCAGCGGGCGGGAGAGTTGAAGTACAAAAGTTCGCTCGTCGAGTTTTTTGACAACAGGAATTTGGGAGGTAGAATCTCCCGCCAATTTGAGCAGCCAATGCCCCGTGCGGCGGAGGGCTAAGTTGGTTTTTTGGTCAAACTGAGCGGCTTGGCTTGGCTCAACGGGCGAAAATACCGATAAGCCAAACCAAGCCGTTAGCAATGCAATCGTTCCGATTCCTACTAATTTTATCATCGGCTCAACATCCGTCTTTTTTGAAGACTTGAAACAAATCTGGTAAAAATTTGGTGAGTTGAATCACCTGTTTGGCGTGTTGGTCACTCGCGCGGGTGGGCAAGATGATGAGTTCGTCGCCAAAACGAGCGATGTCCATAATCGGGCCGATTTCTACTTGTGTTCTTTCGTAAGAAGACGACGAAACACCCTCGTTGATGATTTGGTCGCCGCGCTTGAGATAAATCACAAAAGGCACTTTGGGCATATTGCAAGCGTAAGGGTCGCCTTTGACAAAGGTCAAAACGCCCCTTGAGGCCGCCGAAAACGTTTTCAAATCCAGCGGTCTTCCGTTCAGAAGCAACGGATTGGCGTAGAAATTGTCGTTTTTGCTCGCTGTGACTGCACTCCCGCACCACAGCAGCATTGCTAAAAGAATGAGTTTGGTTTTCATGTATGTAATTGGTGGCACGACTTAGAGTCGTGCCACCAATAGATTTTTCATGTTATTGAACTAAGATTTCGTTGTGTGGTAAGGCATATTTGTTGCTCAAGGTAAGCAGTACGATGTGGTCGCCTTTGCGGCATTTTGCCATGATTTTCTCAATGGCTACTTCTCTAAACACCTCGTTGGAATACATCATCAGCGTTTTGGTGTTTTGGTCACGAATCGCCACCATAAACTCAATGGACTGGGTAATGTTGGCTTTACCATCTTCAAAAAGCTCCACCTCTGCCACCAACAATTTGCCCGTAACTTGGTGGGATACGTTGCACTTTCCTTCGGTGGTGTAGGCATTGACTATCATTTTGGTGTCGAGAAAAGCCGCCGAACAGCTATTGAACGAATCTTGGGCGTGTACAACAACGACCGATAGCAGCAGGCATAAATTCAGAAAGACTTTGTGAGTCGTTTTCATTTTGCTGGTTGTTTTGGATTTGACATTTAGTTTGACCGAGACAAAAGTATCAAGCCATTGTCCAACAAAAACAATGCCTGTTGTAAAAGTATGTAAAAGAATTGTAAAAGTTAAGCCTGAATGATTGGCACGGCTCCAACAACGCCCCTCAACGGTATTTTTTCGGCCTGACCACGCGAAAAAACGCTCGACTTTGCGCTACATCGGCACTAAAGTACTCCCGCGCAGCACAGGAACTACGTCGTAAAGGTCGTGTTGGAGGCAGTAGGCGATGTCTTTGTGGATGCCCAACCGCTGCAATCTCCGCACGTGCGACGAAGTAGAAACGTACCCCAACAAATCGCTTTGGGCTTGCTCGTACGCCCGCGCGGCCAAGAGCGCGCTGTCTTCGGCGATGATGTAGGTATCTTTGAGGGCATTGACAAGCGCACCCGCGTAAAGTGTATCTTCGAGATTAACGCGGCCTTTCCAGCCAGCACAGAGGATGAGGACATCGTAAGGCTGCGAGCGGAGGTGGTTGGCTACAGCCCCCAAATTCAAAAATGCCCCTACCAACACTTTCACGGCGGCAGATTTGGCCTTGGTAATAGACAGTGTGCCGTTGGTGGTAGTCATGGCGATGTTGGCCCCGACGAGTCGCTCGTCCATGTAGCTAAACGGCGAATTGTCCAACTCAAACCCCTCTACTTTCATGGCATTGCGCTCGGCGGCGGCGATGTAGCCTTTCTGTTGTAGATCCATACATTCTTCGACCGTGGCTACGGGCGTAATGCTCCCTACGCCGTAGGCCAAGCCAGTGACCATGCAAGAAGTAGCGCGGAAAATATCGGTGACCACCACGATACAATTGTCAATCGTGTGCAAGTATCATTCGACATTTTGCCTTTTAAACTCGACACTTTTTATGCACACCATTTTCGGTATTCCCAACTGCGACACGGTCAAAAAGACCCTTGATTGGTTCAAAGAAAACCAAGTTCCATATATTTTTCACGACTACAAAAAAGAAGGAATCGCGCTCTCCAAACTGGAATCGTGGCTTGCCCAACAGCCCGTGGAAGTGCTTGTCAACCGAGCGGGTACGACCTTCAAAGCCCTCAACGACGCCCAAAAAGCCAGCGTCCAAGACCCTGAAAAAGCCACCCAATTGATGCAAGAATTTACGTCTATCATCAAGCGTCCCATTATTGAAAAAGATGAAAAAATCGTCAAAGTGGGCTGGAAACCAGCGAGTTTGTAGCTTATTTTAGTTTTGCGCGGCGGTCGCGGAGTTCGCGCCAAGTGGCGAGGATGATACCTTCTTTTTCGATAAACTGCCGAAGAGCGGGGTCTTGCATCGCCAACAAATCGCCGTAGCGCGTCGGTCCAGAATCAGTGATTTTTTGGAAATGTTCAGTGGCCACGGCACAGTGCATGATGACCATCGTGATGCCTGGTTGGAGGGTTTGGAGTAGTTCGATGTATTTTTGGGTTTTGAGCTTTCGCAAGTTTTCATCGGTTGCAGGAACGGATGCTGGAAGACGCCAATCGTAGCTGTCGGGGTGCAAGTCATCTAATACAGGCAGACCTGCGTTCCAGAGCATTTGGCCTATTTGCCTAAACTGTGCCACTTCTTGCGGCGAACTTTGACGCAGAGAGGCTATCATCGTGGCGTGGCCGCCGGGCATCATCACTGGAATGCGTTCTTGGATACCTACTTTGACATACCGCTCCATAAAAGCAGGCGACCCAAAAAGTGTCCCCATATGCGAGTCTATGTGCGTAGGCTCAACGCCAAACTTCCTAAACCGCGCTATCTGCGCTCGGATTTCGGTTTCTACCTCGTCGGCAGTGGCATTTTTGACGACGGACTGTACATTAGGCCAAAAAGCCCCTTCGGCGTCAATGAGTCCTGGGACTTTGGCAGGGCCAGTAAGTGGCGACCAACGGTACTGCTTCCATTCTGAGGTGAGCGTGAGGTGAACGCCCGCGTCGGTGTTGGGGTGTTGTTGGAGGTAGTGCATGTAGTCGGGTACCCAGCCGCACGGCATCATCACGCTCGTGGAGTTGGCTACGCCTTTTTCCATGGACAAAATCGTGCCTTGATTGGCCTCATAAGACATGCCCGCGTCGTCCACGTGAAATATAATTACTTTTTTGCCTTTGGGATAGCCCAATTTTTCGGCGTAAGTTTCTTGGGCTTGGGCAGCGGCGACCAGCAATACCGCCGTGAGAGTGGTGAAAAATGTTTTCATCGGTGAAAAAAAATATCTGTACCTTCGCGGTGACAATAAGCGCCTTTGGTTTGTTTATTGTAAAAAGAATCAATACTCTAAAAATTACCACTTCATCCCTCATGGCTACTGGATTTTTCAACGTCCCGACTCCCAAAAACGAACCCGTCAAATCGTACGCGCCCCAATCGCCCGAGCGGGCCGCACTCAAAGCCGCACTCAGCGAAGCGCGTAGCAAACAGATAGAAATTCCGATGTACATTGGCGCGGAGCGCATCATGACCGCCGACCGCCACGCTGTCACGCCCCCACACGACCACCAACACGTACTGGGCCATTATTCGCTCGGTGATGCCACGCACGTGCAGCAAGCCATCGAGGCGGCGTTGGGGGCAAGTGCGCAGTGGGCGGCGATGAGTTGGGAGCATCGCGCCAGTATTTTCCTCAAAGCTGCTGACTTGTTGGCGGGCCCCTATCGCGCCGAAATCAACGCTGCCACCATGCTCGGGCAGTCCAAAAACGCCTACCAAGCAGAAATAGACGCGGCTTGCGAAATGATTGATTTTCTGCGTTTTAACGTACAATACGCGACCCAGATTTACCGCGACCAGCCGCAGTCGTCGG
>JALOLW010000388.1 GCA_025455795.1 Spirosomataceae bacterium | reverse complement strand
AAAGGTTCTCCTTCGGAATACCCAATTTCAAGCATCTTAGACTGAGAGCTATGGCTTTCTTTTTATAGTCCACTAAAATTGTCAGAGTACCAAGGTTTTCAAACAACCCACGCGCAACTTCGATGTTCATATTTATCTGCTGACTATATTTATGTGAAAATAACTGACTGAAATGACAAATAGTTGCTTGTAAGACATGGTTGTTATTGCAAGATTTTTTCCAAGTTTTCTAAAAAATCCGAAGAAATGCAAGATACGATTCAAACGCTGCCTCACCCATATCCTGCCATGAACGGCGCGACGTTGGCCCAAGTCATCACCGCCCAATACGGCACCACTGACCCCGAAGCTCTCGCCCAACGCGCGGGAGTACAAGTACACTACGCACGCTGGTTTCCAGCAACATACGGTGAATTTTGCGCAAAAACACGGACGATTACCCTCAATCAAAATGCCCCCGTTTCGTTGGGGGCTGTGTTGGCGCACGAATTGGGGCATTATTTTGCACAGGAGGCAGGTTACGAAGGAAACACCGACGTCCAAGAAGAAATCGCCAAATCCTTTGCGGAGGTTTTGCTTCAATCTTTGTGAAAAAATCTCCTACTTTTGCGCAAATTCAATCAAAACGACATCGTGAATAAGCAAAAGGCACTCATCGAACGCTATCAAAGCGAACTCTTAGATAATGTCATTCCGTTTTGGATGCGTCACTCCAAAGATACCCAACACGGCGGCTTTTTGACCTGCCTCAACCGCGACGGCTCGGTTTTTGATACCGACAAGTTTGTGTGGCTGCAAGGCCGCCAAGTTTGGTTGTTTTCAATGCTTTACAACCAACTCGAACCCCGTCAAGAATGGCTTGATATGGCCCTTCACGGCGCCGATTTCCTCCAAAAAAACGCCCGCGCTACCGACGGCACTTGGTATTTTTCGCTCACGCGCAGCGGACAGCCGCTGGTAGCACCGTACAATATTTTCTCGGATTGCTTTGCCACGATGGCTTTTGGACAGCTCTACAAAGCCACCCAAAACGCGCAATACGCCGACATTGCCCGTAGCACGTTTGAGTCCATTTTGGCACGTCGTCAAAACCCCAAACGGCACTGGTCAAAAGCCATAGAAGGGACACGCCCACTCAAAAACTTCGCGCTGCCTATGATTCTATGCAACTTGGCCCTCGAAATTGAGCATTTGTTGGATAAAGCCCTGATAGACACGCTCATAAAAGAATGTATCCACGAAGTGATGGAGGTGTTTTATGAACCAAATTCGGGATTGATTTTGGAAAATGTCACCCCTGACGGGCAGTTTTCCGACAGTTTTGAAGGCCGCCTTCTCAATCCAGGCCACGCCATCGAAGCCATGTGGTTTGTGATGGATTTGGGGGAACGCTTGGGTGATAAAGCCCTCATCCAACGTGCCAAAGCCATTACTCTGCACACCTTACAATACGCTTGGGATGAGCGTCACGGGGGGATTTTGTATTTCATGGACATCAAAAACTGCCCACCGCAGCAGCTCGAATGGGACCAAAAACTCTGGTGGGTACACGTCGAAACCGAAATCGCCCTTCTGAAAGGGTATTTGCATACCCAAGACCCGCGCTGTTGGGAGTGGTTTGAGCGTGTTCACGATTGGACTTGGGGGCATTTTCCTGACCCGCAATACGGCGAATGGTACGGCTATCTCAACCGTCAAGGAGAGCCACTACTCACCCTCAAAGGCGGCAAATGGA
This sequence comes from Spirosomataceae bacterium, assembly GCA_025455795.1. Taxonomy (GTDB): domain Bacteria; phylum Bacteroidota; class Bacteroidia; order Cytophagales; family Spirosomataceae; genus Runella. Next base: position 2,479 of record JALOLW010000388.1, on the reverse strand, counting down.
AAGGCTGCTATCATATTCCGAGAGGGCTTTATCAATGCTGGAAAACGCTGGAAAGAATGTGATTTTACTCGTTCATGTTGTTGTAAATCGAATCCATGATACGGACAAAATGCTGGTAGTCTTCTTCGTTGAGGTCGCCCCACCCCTGTCGGCGAATCTCCTTCACAATCGGTAGTACCGTTTCAAAAATCTTTTCACCTTCGGGGAGCAAAAAAATATTGAACTTGCGGCGGTCGTCTTCGGCCATGCGGCGTTCTACCAATCCTTTTTTGACCAACAAATCCAAAATCCGCGTCACGGTAGGCGCATCTTTGGTGGTCATTTCGGCGAGGGTATTTTGACTAATCCCTTGATTGCGAGCGATATGGTCTATCAACACCCACTGGTCCACGGTCAAATCAAACCCCGCGTCGTTGAAGCGTTTTTGCAATACATTCCTGATTTTTTTGATGGTGGTATCAATCTTGAAAAAATAGGCGCGCGCGTCGGAAGGATGAGTCATGGAGGTTTTGTCAAAGTGGTGATAATGGACAAAGTTAAGACGGATTTTCAAAACCCACAAAAACTATCGCCAAAACGGCCAACGCAAAATAAAATCTTGTTTTGGCTGCTGCTGACGAAAGAAAACCAATCCTACTGCCCACAAATCAATCGTTACCGAAACCGACGGGTGCGTCTGAATATACGCCCAAGCGGCTTCCATTTCTGCCGACCAATGGATGTCATCAAACACAAACAGGCTATCGTTGTGGGCTTTGGCGAGGCAAGTTTCAAAATACCGCACCGTAGGTTCGTAGCGGTGATTGGCGTCAAAAAACACAAAATCAAGGCGTGGAACTTGGGCTACTTCTGACGCGAGGGTTTCGTCGAGGTTGCCCACTACGATTTGGATATTTTGCGCGCCCAACTCGTCAAAGTTTTGTTGGGCCACGCGGGCGGTTTGGGGGCAGCCTTCAAAAGTGGTCACGTGGATGCCTGCGCGGGCGGTCGAGAGATACAGCGTGGTCAGCCCCAGCGATGTACCCAAATCAAACACGTAATCGTACCCAAATGCTCGTATCAAACGATGAAACAACCGTCCCAACCGCGCTGATTTTTTGGAGTGCTGGGCCACGTCGCGTACCTCACGCAGCGGCGCGCGATTGACGTGCGACCCTGCCCCGTAGTCGGTGATTTGGAGGGTTTGGCGGCTGTTGAGCATCGTCGCCCTCACCCGCTCAATTGGCTCATATTCGGGCGTTTGCACGTCTTTTTTGAGCGTATTGAGATACAAATCAAACACAAAAGGCGAGTGCAGGCCGTGTTCATTTTGGGCCGTCCAGAAATACCGAAACAGAGATTTGATGTTCAAAGCCAACGTTTTAAAATCACTTCACTACTTTTTGAGCGCGCTAAGTTACGGCTGTTTCTTAAAAAGGTGCTTATAATTTTGCGCCAGCGTTTCGATTTGGGTATCAATACGCGCTTCGGCATCTTTGGAAAGTTCCCATCCGAGCGGAATTGTCCCCACGTTACGGTCCAAAGAAATCACAAACAACGTAGAGTCCACGCCTTTGCCTGCTTGGGCTTTCTCGCGCAAAAACTCTTTGGCGAGGGTCAGTTTAGGCCCCGTACTGTTGTCCCAAGCATTGATAAAAGCACTCAGCGGTGCGCTGTACTCATACAATGTTTTGACGGGTTTGGGCTGATTGGCTGGGTCTAAGGAAGACGAATTGCGAATAAAAATCAACCGATAGCGTGGTTTTACGGGCCACCGCTCGGTATGTTTGGTGAGGGTGTTGAGGATAGCACCAGCGGTTTCGAGGCCAGTATTGTCCACGTAGCCGCCATCCACGTAGTTGGCTACGTCTTCGGTGGGTTTGTTGAACTTCACCACCGTAGCGGGTGGTGTCACGATAGGAAAACGGGCACTCATACTGGCAGCTACTTTGAGAGAGATGTTACGTCGGATATGCTCTTGCAAATCAATTACTTCGTGAAAGTAGCTGTTGTCTTGAAACGAAAGCGGCGTCAGCACCGCCCGCTGCCCCGTTTCTACGCGCGTGGTGTTTAGAAAAAGGACGGGAACTTGGTAGCGTGTATTGGCGTCTTTCCACAAATCCAAAAAGGGTTCATTGAGCATATTTTTGTCTAATTTCCACCCTTTTGGTGTTTGCTTTTGGTAATAATGCGCCCACGTATCTTCCAAATACTGCGCTCTGTCGAGGCTGTTGATGGCCACAAACGGCAAGAATTTTTGGAGCAAATCTCCCCCCAAACAAGCGGTGAGCAATGGCGACAAAAAATCGCTTTTGAATACATTCAGATGGAACGTGTGCATGATGTCTTGTTTTTCTTGCAGAGGGTTTTTTTGTTGGAGATAATCTTTGTAGAAAGCCGTGTAAAACGCCGCCCCCACGCTTCCACCCGATACACCGCTGATGGCAAAAAACTGCTTGGTTTTGCCAGGGCTTTCTTCTTCCAATTCTGCCAACACCGA
>JALOLW010000038.1 GCA_025455795.1 Spirosomataceae bacterium | reverse complement strand
GTTTAACTTTGTAAAAAATCAAAGAAATGTCAAAATACCTAAACCCATATACCGATTTCGGATTTAAGAAGTTGTTTGGGGAAGAAGCCAATAAAGATTTACTGGTTGATTTCTTGAATCAGTTATTGCCAGAACGTCACCAAATCACAGAGTTGGCGTTTAGAAATGTGGAAGGCTTGCCCGAAATAGCCCATGACCGTAAAGCAATTTTTGATATTCATTGTCAAACACAAAGTGGCGAGAGGATTATTGTAGAAATGCAAAAGGCGAAGGTTAAATTCTTCAAAGACCGTTCTCTTTTCTACTCAACTTTTCCGATTAGAGAACAAGCCAAAAGAGGGGATTGGGATTTTCGACTTGCCCCTATTTACATGATAGCCATCTTAGATTTTCAATATGATGAGCAAGAAGAAAAGCAGAAATTTTTGCGAAGTGTAAAATTGAAAGACCAAGACGGAGACATTTTTTACGACAAACTAAATTTTAAATTTATCCAAATGCCCCTTTTCAATAAAGGGGAGGATGAACTTGAAAGTCATTTTGATAAATGGATATACTTTTTGAAAAAATTAGAAGATTTTGATGACATACCCACCATACTAAGGGAGCCAATATTTGAAAAGGCTTTTGAAGTGGCCGAATTAGCCAATATGACAGCCCAGCAATATGAAATTTATCAAGAGAGTTTAATGACGTATATTGAGGTAAAGGAGTTTGTGAAAACGGCGGAGTTAGACGGCATAAAAAAAGTAGCAAAAGAACTCAAAGAAGATGGTTTTGCTTTTGAAAAGATAATCAGATATACTGGTCTTTCACGAGAAGATATTGACGAGTTATAGAATACCAATCCCACGAAGGCTATGTGGAGAATGATGGATTAAGGTGGACATAACAAGCCACTAATAAACAGCGAGTTAGCTTTGCGTTTTCCTTATTCATCTCGTCCTTTCTCCAATTTTTTCTCATTTTTTTAAAAAAACATTTGCGTTTTCAAATCAAATACCCGACTTTTGCAGTCCCAAATCACAAGGGAAACCAACTGAAACGGTATTGTAGCTCAGTCGGTAGAGCAAAGGACTGAAAATCCTTGTGTCGGCGGTTCGATTCCGTCCAATACCACAAAACCCGCTTAGACGCAAGTTTAAGCGGGTTTTTCATTGTATGGCTGCAAACATCAGCGCAGCACTTCCCCAAACACTTCGTCCAATTTGGCGACGGGAACAATCTGAATGGCGAAATTCTTGGTAATCAAACCTTTGGTGTTGTATTTAGAAATGTAAATCTTTTTGAAGCCCAACTTCTCGGCCTCGGCAATGCGGCTTTCGATGCGACTCACGGCGCGTACTTCGCCCCCAAGCCCCACCTCACCCGCAAAACACACCGACGGCGGTATAAACGCATCTTCGTACGACGACGCGATGGAGGTCACCACCGTCAAATCTATGGCGGGGTCTTCGACGCGCAAGCCGCCCGCCACGTTCAGAAACACGTCTTGCGTACCGAGCCGAAGGCCGCAACGTTTTTCGAGGACGGCCAACAGCATCTGCAAGCGTTTGTTGTCAAAACCCGTACTGCTGCGCTGCGGTGTGCCGTAGTTGGCCGTACTCACCAGCGACTGTATCTCTATCATCAGCGGGCGGTTGCCTTCGAGCATGGAGCCGATGGTGATGCCGCTGAGTTGTTCTTCGCGCTGCGAAATCAATATCTCCGACGGATTGGTGACTTGGCGCAACCCCGAGCCGAGCATTTCGTAAATCCCCAACTCCGAAGTGCTGCCAAAACGGTTTTTGTTGGTCCGCAAAATGCGGTAAGTGGTGTGGCGGTCGCCTTCAAATTGCAGCACCGTGTCCACCATATGTTCGAGGGTTTTGGGACCCGCCAAGTTGCCATCTTTGGTGATATGCCCAATCATAAACACGGGCGTACCGCTTTCTTTGGCGTATTTCATCAGCTCAGAAGCGCACTGCCGCACCTGCGACACACTCCCCGCCCCCGACTCTATCACCGACGACTGCATGGTTTGGATGGAGTCAATAATCAGCACGTCGGGTTCAAACTCTTCGATTTGGCGGAAGATGTTGTCGGTGGCGGTTTCGGTCAAAATATAGCAGTTGGTACTTTTGTTGTTGATGCGTTCGGCCCGCATTTTGATTTGCTGCTCGCTTTCCTCACCCGACACGTACAGCACGCGCTGCGTGAGCGTAAGGCCGATTTGAAGCATCAAGGTGGACTTGCCAATGCCTGGTTCGCCGCCTATCAGCACCAACGACCCTGGTACAATGCCCCCGCCCAAAACGCGGTTGAGTTCGCCGTCGGAGGTCACGATGCGCGGTTCTTCGTCGTACTTAATCTCGGCCAGGGCTTTGGGTTTGGATGCCAAACTCACCGATTTCCACTGTCCGAGCGGTGTTTTTTTGTCTTCTTTTTCCATCACCTCCTCCACGAAGGAGTTCCATTCCCCGCACGACGGGCAGCGTCCCATCCATTTGGGGGCCTGATGACCACAATTTTGACAGAAATAAGCGGTTTTTGCTTTTGCCATTTGTTCGTTACTTTTGGGTGCAATCACGATAATTTTCTTAATATTGCAAAATGCAAACCACCGTTCCCCTCACTCATTATCTCATTGTTGCGGCCATTTTGTTTTGTATCGGACTGGTCGTGACCATCACCAAGCGCAGTGCCATTGCAGTACTTATTGGCATCGAACTCATCCTCAACGCCGTCAATCTCAACTTAGTGGCGTTTGCCCAGTATGATTCTGCCAAAATTTCGGGACAATTTTTCGCTTTATTTGTTATAGTAGTGGCAGCGGCGGAGTCGGTGGTAGCATTGGCGATTTTGCTCAAAGTTTATCAGCACTACCAAACCGCCGACTTGCCCGACCTTGACTCCATGAAAAAGTGACTTTTGAATACGCGATTTTGTGGTTAAGAACGTTTTTTATCGAGTTGAGGGATAGTGAAGATATTTCAAAAAAGAAAATCAGACACCTTTAATCAACAAAATTATGCTCTCAATCGTAGGTACATACCAAAATGGTCATCTGAAACTCGACAGGGACTATTCAGCAAAAAAGCCTGTAAAAGTAATTGTCACTTTTTTGGAGGATGTACAGTCGCTTTCCGATGATAGGTTATCCCTATCAGATTTTTCATTCTCTAAAAGCAAGAAAAACTTAGAAAACTTTACAGGTTCACTTGCAGAAACAGTCGTTGAAGAAAGAAGGGAGGAACTATGAAGTTGTTTTTTGACACGTCTTCTCTTTTTAAGCTGTATCATCAAGAGGAAGGGACAAAAGAGCTTGAAAGTATTTTTTTGGAAGAAAGTATCTCGCATATTTATCTATCTGAAATCACAAAAATAGAATTTGCATCAACCATTTGGAAAAAAGTCCGAACTAACGAAATTACAATCCAACAAGCAGAAAACACGCTGATACTCTTTGAAAGTGATTTTGGAAAGTACAACTTCATATTCATTGACAGTATAATTACCGAGCAAGCAAGAAACTTGATGACAAAATATGGAATAGACGGATTAAGAACCTTAGACAGTATCCAGCTCTCAACTTGCGTTTTATTGGCCAAACACGTAGATTATTTTCTGACTGCTGATAAACTCTTGAAAAAATTCGTTGAGCGTGAAGGGCTGAAAACAGAAATATTGGAGTAAAAATGCTCAAAATCGAATCAATAAGACAATGCAAAAAATCAAATACATCGTGCTGTTAATGAGCGTCTTGTCTATGGCAGCAATGGCACAAGACAGCCCTAAAGAGAAAAGCAAGCGCGGCAAAAAAAACACCACAGCAGCTACTGTTGAAATCGCTGACGAAATCACAATTTTGGGGATAAAAAGCAAGTTTTTGGCCAAAGATTCGACACTTGCCACGGTATTTATGCAGATTGACGTAAGCAAATCCAACAGTCTGCCAGTGGGATGGAAAGAGTTTACGACCAAATTCACCCTCAACTACGTCCTTTACCCTGACTTTGCCTCGCGCGAGCGACTGGGCTATGGCAACGTGGCGCTCAGTGAACAGAATACGTATCAACTGAGCAGCAGGCGTTTTATGGTACGGTTTGAAATAAAACGCCCTCAAAATCACGCAAACGGCGTATTATTGTCGGAGTTGGCCGAGATAGGCACAACCAAAAAAATCCTCAACGACTTGGCAATACGATTCAAAACCAACAAAATCAGCGATGAGTTTACATTTTTTGAGAAAACAGGGCGTATTCCAACAATGCAAAACTTCATCAATGTCAATGATACGCTTCGTCTCCAAAACATCAACCAAACGCCCCAACAATTGCTGGTGATGCGTTATCGGCACAATTTTGAGGCTGCCGCTTCGCCCATGAGTACCAACCCTCGCGTGGCGTCGCGCACGTTGTCGGTTGATTCTACATTTTTTATTAACACCGCCCAGCCGCTCGCTTTTGCCGAAGAAGGGCTTTACTACATGACTCGTGACACCTCCGATGCTTACGGGATTGGATTGGTCGTGACCAACAAACGCTACCCAAAATTCACCCGTCCCGCCGAACTCATCCGCCCCGTGATGTACATGAGTCAAAACCAAGAAATCAGCGAATTAACCAACGCCCAAGACGCAAAAAAAGCCCTCGACCGCTATTGGCTTGGGTTGATGAACGGCAATCAAGATTTGGCGCGTCGTACGATTTCGGTATTTTACCACCGAGTCGAAGAGGCCAATCGGCTTTTTACGACCTACAAAGAAGGTTGGAAAACCGACAAGGGCATGATTTTTATTGTGATGGGTCCACCCGACCGCGTACAGCGCAGCAAAGACCGCGAAGTGTGGGTGTATGCCCAACGCGCCAATTTTTCAGAAATCAATTTTACTTTCAACCGCCGTCCCAATCAGTTTGTAGAAGACCATTACGAACTCCAACGCTACGTAGAATACCAACCCATCTGGTACCCTATGGTAGAAGCATGGCGCACAGGCGCAGTGAGGGAGTAGAGAGTTTACAGTTTGAAATTAATCATCCATTCCCTAATCACCACGCCGCAACGGCTGACCGTGGGCAGCCTCGTAACTCACAATTCACTAATTCAATCATTCACTCATTATTAAATGATATACGTTACCAGAAAAGAGCATTTCAACGCGGCGCATCGCGTTTATAACCCAAGTTGGACCGACGAAGAAAACCTCCGCGTGTTTGGCATTTGTGCCAATCAAAACTTCCACGGACATAATTTTGAATTGTGGGTCACCGTCAAAGGCCCCATTCATCCCGATACGGGTTTTGTGGTGGACATGAAAAAACTCGGCGACATGATGAAAGAGGCCGTTATTGATAAAGTAGATCACCGCAACCTCAACTTAGACGTAGATTTTATGCAGGGTATTATTCCGAGCTGCGAAAACTTCATTGTGCAGATTTGGAACATTTTGGCGGCGCGCCTTCCCGAGCTTAGTTCTACGGCCCAACTCCATTACATCAAACTCATCGAAACCCCCAAAAACTACGTGGAGTACTACGGGGAGTATTCTGGCTCAAAAACCTTATGATTTTGTCATAGCCACGGTATTGGTCAATGTCCCGATATTGTCAATAGAAATTTTGACTTCATCGCCTACTTTCAGCGTAAAATCGTTGGAAGGAATTAGTCCCGTGCCTGTCATCAGAAAAACGCCCACTGGAAAGGTATTGGAGCGAAACAAATAGCTGACGAGTTCTTCGGGCTTGCGTTTGAGTTGTTCAAGGGTCGTTTGGCCTTCAAAAACCCGTTTCCCATCCCGCACAATTTCTAAGTGAATCGCCGTTTCGACGGGCATTGGTTCTTTGGGTACGTACAGGCAAGGCCCCAAAGCCGCCGAGCCATCGTACATTTTGGCTTGGGGAAGATAGAGCGGGTTTTCGCCCTCAATGCTCCGCGAACTCATGTCATTGCCGATGGTATAAGCCACAATTTTACCCGAAGAGGTCGCAAAAAGGGTCCATTCAGGTTCGGGGACATCCCAGGTCGAGTCGGGACGGATGCACACCTGCCCACTTGGGCCAACGACCCGTCGGGCGGTGGCTTTGAAAAATATTTCGGGCCGTTCGGCATCATAGACTTTATCGTAAAAAGTACCTCCACCCGCGTCTTTTGACTCTTCCATGCGGGCGATTTTGCTGCGATAGTAGGTCACACCTGCCGCCCACACTTCTTGTGTCCCGACGGGAGCCACGAGAGACGACGGAAGGCCCAATGCGTGTGGCGGAGTGGAAGCTGTAACTCCCAAAAGATAATCGTAAAGATCATCGCGGTTGACCACCTCATCCCAAATAAAGGTAGGTATTTTATAAAATTTTGCCTCATGTTCGACAAAAAAACCTTCGGTAGTACGGTATAATTTCATTCTTTTATAAGAGTTATGTTGGCCATAAAAGTCCGTTCTACTGAAAAAATACCCTCTTTTTGTTATAATTGTCAGACTGACAATTAGTTTTGCGGGTACATAAGTAAGAATAAGATTCCATTGCTTTTATATTCAAAACAACCATTCACTTAATTTGTAATTACCATGTCTGTTTTAATTGGCGACAAAGAGTATTTTAAAGGAATAGCTAAAATCCAGTTTGAAGGGCGCGAGTCAGACAATCCGCTGGCCTTCAAATGGTACGACGAAAACCGCGTTGTGGCTGGAAAGACCATGAAAGAGCATTTGCGTTTTGCAACGGCTTATTGGCATACCTTCTGCGGAACGGGCAATGACCCCTTTGGGCCTGGTACAAAGGCATTTCCGTGGGATGCCAACGCCGATGCTGTGCAACGGGCTAAAGACAAGATGGACGCGGCGTTTGAGTTTTTCACCAAAATCGGGACACCTTTTTATTGCTTTCACGACGTGGATTTGATAGATGAAGGGGCCAATTTAGCCGAATACGAACACCGTATGCAGGTCATCACCGATTACGCCAAGGCCAAACAAGCCGCCAGCGGCGTAAAATTACTTTGGGGTACGGCCAATGCCTTCTCCAATCCGCGCTACATGAACGGTGCTTCTACCAATCCCGATTTTCACGTGTTGGCCTACGCTGGAACACAAGTCAAAAACGCCATAGATGCCACTATCGCGCTTGGCGGCGAAGGGTATGTGTTTTGGGGAGGACGCGAGGGCTACATGACGCTCCTCAATACCAACATGAAACGTGAGGTTGAACATCTGGGCCGCTTCCTCAGCATCTCCCGCGATTACGCCCGCAAAAATGGCTTTACGGGCAAGTTTTACATCGAACCCAAACCTTGCGAACCCACCAAACACCAGTACGACTACGACGCCGCTACGGTGATTGGGTTTTTGAAAGAGTACGGTTTGGACAAAGATTTTCAGCTCAACATCGAAGTAAACCACGCTACGTTGGCGGGGCATACGTTTCAGCATGAACTTCAAGTAGCTGCCGACGCAGGTATGCTCGGGAGTATTGATGCCAACCGTGGCGATTACCAAAACGGCTGGGATACCGACCAATTCCCGATGAATCTCAACGAGTTGGCGGAGTCTATGCTGATTATTTTGGAAGCAGGTGGATTCAGTACAGGTGGGGTAAACTTTGACGCCAAAACCCGTCGTAATTCGACTGACCTTTCGGACATTTTCTTGGCGCACATCGGCGGTATGGATGCTTTTGCGCGAGCCCTTGTGATTGCCAACGATATTTTGGAAAAATCGCCCTACCGTAAACTTCGCACCGAGCGGTATGCTTCTTACGACAGTGGCGCGGGCAAAGATTACGAAGACGGAAAACTCACCCTCGAAGACCTCCGTCAGTACGTTGCCACTCACGGCGAACCTGCCATGACGAGCGGCAAGCAGGAATTGTACGAAAATATTGTCAATCAATACATTTAACACCCTTATTTGTCCCCACAAGGGTTCAAAAACCCTTGTGGGGATTGTTTATTCCGACGCAGGTGGAGTTATTTGCCATTCTCCACGCTCTCTCCAAATCAGTGTTCCTTTTTGACTTCGGATACGCATTGCGCCCGTTTCGTTGTGTTCTATTTTGACGAGTGCCTCATCTAACGGGCAGGGAAAAGCCGTCCAAGCGGTACCGTCCCAGTGCAGAATTGTTCCCCTGTCACCCACTGCCCAGCCGTATTCAGGGCTACTCAAATGGACATCATGCAGCGCGCCCGTGGCAAACACAAACACTTCCGTCCATTTTTCTCCGTCCCAACGCAGCACCAAAGCGTCTTTGCCCACCGCCCAGCCGTCGGTCGTACTGAGGAAATGAATATCATTAATAACCTGATTCTCTGAGCTGTACGAGATTTGCCAAGATTTGCCAGCGTCGGTGGTTTGCTCAATACCACCCGAACTGTTGAGCCGCCAGCCTTCTTGGGGTGTCACAAAAAGTGCTTTGGAAGCAATGTCTTTGGAAACCGACGCCGTCAGTCCAATCAGACATAAAAGTAGCAATGTAAAATTCTTTTGCATGACTTGTGTTGAGTATAAAGTTTGGCACGGCACAAAAGGCTGTGTACCAAAGTCATCACTCACAAATCATGCCAATTATTGAGCATATTCGGTTTGAAGTTTTTTAATGTCATTCAGCAGGCGTTGGGTGGCTTTATCATCAGTGCCGTTGTACGTACCGCGAATGTGTTTTTGCTTGTCCACCAATATAAATGCGCCGCTATGAATGTAGCCACCTGGCGCGGTAGAATCTGCTCCCGCTACCACCAAATAATGTTTTTCGCCAATTTCATAAATCTTCTCGCGGTCGCCCGTGACAAAGAGCCACTGCTTGCCCCTCACGCCCAAATCATCGGCGTATTGTTTCAAAACGGTGGGCGTATCATGCTGAGGGTCAATGGTATGCGAGAGAATTGCTACGTCGTTCTGCCCTTTGATTTGCTCATACACTTTGAGCATTTGTTTTTTCATCACGGGGCAAATCGTGGGGCAGGTAGTAAAGAAAAAATCAGCCACGTAAATTTTATCTTTGAAATTGGCCGCAGTGATTGTATCGTTGTCTTGGCTGACAAACTTAAAGTCAGGAATCGTGTGATAAAGGGTGTCCACCACTTCTTTGCCGTTCACGACTCGCTTTATCGCTTCACGCTCACCCAAAATCGGCAGGCGGTCGGCGGAATTTTGGCAAGAGAATGTACTCAAGAGGACACAGAGTAGCACGGAGATTTGCAAAGGGTAACTCAGAGGTTTCTTGGTGCAACTCTGTGCCAAACCCTGTGTAACTTTGTGACCAGAAACTTTACTCAAAAACAAAATTTTCATGATGGATTACTTTTTCAAAAATGCTTCGGCTTTGGCAATACTTTCGAGCATTTGGGTCTTGACAGCCGCTATTTTATCTTTCTCTACTTGTAAAACCTTCAATGCCATCTCCGCATCGAGGGCTTTGATGGAGTCGCCGTTGTAGGCATGCATCCAATTCATCATGCCTTCGTCGGCGGTTTTGAGGGCCGTACTCAGTTCAAGCGCGGTGATTTTGCGTTTTTCAAGGCTATCGTTGGCCTTGGTTTTCAGCAGACTGTCGAGCGTAGCGATTTCGCCCGAGATAGATTTTTGTAACGCCATAATATCACTCATTTTGGGCATTACTTCGTCGTGAATCACAAACACCTCTTTTTCGAGTTGTTCGATTTCGGCAGTTTTGGAGCTACAAGCGGTCAATGTCACAATTAACGCACTGATTAAAAGGGAGTTTCTCATAGTTACTTTACTTTTTGGATTTCAAAAATACGAACGCTATTGGCTTCCATCGTCAGCGAAAGACCTTTGTTGGCCTCTATCATAACATCAGAAGGGTGGTAAAAAATTTCTTTGAGTTGGTAATTTCCTTGCGGCGAAAGCCCCATCGTTTCCCACGCATGGGCGGGGATGTTGAGGGTGGTCTTGGCAGCGTAATGCAGGTCAAAGTTGCAGACAATCAGCAACTTCTGTTTATCGCTATGACGTAGGTACGTAAACATCCGCGCGTCGTTGTAACCTTGCGCTTGTCCGTTGATATTGGCGTATTGCAAATCATAAAACGCCCCGTGGCGGATAGCGTCGGAGGTATTGACGAGTTGGAGCAAATCGGCGTAAAAACCGCGCAGCTTTTTCTGTTCGTCGCTGAGTTTACCACCGTCAAATTTACCTTCATTGACCCAGGCTTGGTACTCTGGCACGCCCCAATAGTCAAACATGGTAGTACGGCCATCTTCGCCCGAAAAGCCCTCGGCCACGGTGGGATTGACGCCCACTTCTTGCCCAAAATACAGCATCAATGGCCCCGTGTGCATCGTGGCCGACACGACCATTGAGGGAATGGCATAAAACGGATTTTTGGCAAAATACTTCGACGCGATGCGTTGTTCGTCGTGATTTTCGAGAAAACGTAACATTCGGTTGCCAAAATCACCCGATTCTTGCTGCCACACGCGGGTGAGGTCGCCTGCGTGTCCGTGACCTTCCATCAAGCGGCGGAGAGCATCATAAAGCCCCACTTTGTCGTAGAGATAGTCAAATTTACCGTTGAAAAGATAGTTGCGGTACTCGGCGGGATTGTAAATCTCGGCAATAAACACCACCGCAGGATTGACTTTTTTGATTTCGGGAATGACCCAACCCCAAAACTCTACGGGTACCATCTCGGCCATGTCGCAGCGAAAACCGTCCACGCCTTTTTGGGTCCAGTAGGTGAGAATGTCGCGCATTTTGAGCCAAGTACTCGGAATCGGGTCGAAGTGCTTTTTGCGTCCGTTTTGGTAGTCCACGCCGTAGTTGAGTTTGATGGTCTCAAACCAATCGTTGATGCTCGGCTTGGCCGCAAACACGTCGTTGCCCGTCGCCTTGGCGGGATTTTCGACATAGCCCGAAGGCGGTGCTACCGACGGCGGAAGCGGCACATTGTCAGGCACTTGAAATGCCTGACTGGGGAGATAGTAAAAATTATTGTTGGGTACAAAAGATTGGTTCACCTCGTCGTCTTCGCCAAAATCACGCACGCCTTTGGGCTTTGCATCAGACTTGTACTGCCGTGCTACGTGGTTGGGTACGCAGTCTATCAACACCTTCAAACCTGCCTTGTGCGAGCGCGCCACGAGTGCTTCAAATTCTTTCATGCGGTTTTTGACATCAACGGCCAAGTCAGGATTGACATCATAGTAATCTTTGATGGCATACGGCGAGCCTGCAATGCCTTTGACCACGTAAGGGTTGTCCTTGGCAATACCGAAAGCCGAGTAGTCGGTCATGGTAGCGTGTTCTATGACGCCCGTAAACCATACGTGCGAAATGCCAAATTTTTTGAGTTCGACGAGGGCTTTATCGGTAATGTCGTTGAACTTACCCACGCCGTTTTCGTCGCGGGTACCATAGTATTTGTTGGTGTTGTTTTTATTGCCAAATAGGCGCGTATAGATTTGATAAACAGTGATTTTGTCGGATGTTGGCGGGTTCATTCGAGAAAGTGGTTTGGTGGAAGGCTGGGCCAAAACGCCATTGACCAAGCACAAAAAAGCGATTATTTTTTTCATCAGTAGGTTATGTCATTCTCAATTCTTTTTTCAAAAGTACGCCGATTCACCCATATTTGCAAGATGCAAAGTACCTCAAAAAAGCGTATTTTATTGCTCAGTACCATACATCCCGCTAACGATCAGCGGATTGTGGGAAAGGTTTTGCCAACATTGCAAAGCGATTTTGAAGTGAAAGTACTCCTGCCCCAACAACCACTCGGCAATGATTTGTGGCATCCTCGCATCGCTTTTTTCAAGCAACTTTGGCTCAGAATTTTGCTTGTTCATCCAGTCGTTTTGGGTGCTTTTTTGTGGTATCGGCCTCAGATTGTGCATATTTTCGTGGCTGAATTGCTGCCTTTGGCGTTTGTGTTCAGGTGGTTGGGGGCCGACATCGTGTATGAAGTACAGGAAAATCTCTACAAAAAAATCCCGGCCAAAACTTACAACAAAGGGTGGCTGTTTGAACAACTATTTCGGTATTTTGACCAAAAAGCACGTCGGCATTTTTATTTTGTTTTCACAGAAGATGCCTATTTGAAAACGTACCAAAACCTGACCAATCCTCACGCGGTTGTTCACAATTTTGCCGACCCAAAATGGCTCTCCTCCACTACTCTTTCGCCTTTTAGCCATCGCCCACCCGTCTTTTTTTACGCGGGCGTGATTAGTTTTGAGCGAGGTTTTGACACGATGCTCGCCGCCGTAGCATTGGTCAAAAAAAAATACCCCAATGTATTGCTCAAACTCTTCGGCCATCGGCGTTTTGCCGACGAACAAATGCACCAACTGTCTGATTATGAGTTCACAAAAGACAACCTTGTGTTTTTTGGGTACGTATCACAAACGCAGGCTTTTGCACACGCGCAGGAGGCTGTTGCGGGCATTGCCCTCCTCAAGCCCGTGGGTGACTACGCCGACTCTTACCCCACCAAACTCTTTGATTACATGGCACTCGGCTTGCCAGTTTTGACTTCTGATTTGCCACTGCTTCGCGCGGTCGTGGAGGTACATCAGTGCGGTTTTTGTGTAGGCGCAACCGACGCTCACGCATTGGCCGAAAAAATGCTGTGGCTCATCGAAAACCCCGAAGCAGCCGCTCAAATGGCGCACAACGGACAAGAGGCTGTACGGCAACACTACAACTGGGAAAGTGAAGGGCGTAAATTGAAATCGCTGTACGATTTAGTCCAATAATTGCTAAATTGCGGGCTGAAACAAACCCACCACCCAACAATGACCCTCAAAGTAGGCGATAATGCTCCCTCTTTCTCGGCCAAAGACCAACATGGTAACACCATCAAATTGGCTGATTTTCAGGGCAAGAAAGTTGTGCTTTATTTTTACCCCAAAGACAGCACACCCACTTGCACCACCCAAGCCTGCAATCTCCGCGACAACTACGCATCCATGCAAGCACAGGGCTACACGGTACTGGGCGTAAGTGCCGACGACGAAAAATCGCATCTTAAATTTGCCCAAAAACACAATCTGCCCTTTTCGCTTTTGGCCGACACCGACCTCTCCATCATTCAAGCCTACGGTGTATGGGGTGAAAAACAGCTCTACGGCAAAAAATACATGGGTATCATCCGAACGACTTTCGTCATCAATGAACAGGGTATTATTGAGGATATTATCAGTAAAATAGACGCAAAAAATCATGTTGAACAAGTATTGAGTAGTGGGTATTGAGTAGTGGGTATTGAGTAGTGGGTATTGAGTAGGTTTTAATTTGCAATTTAGACCCCATAAGTAACTATAAAACAACAATTTATGCACAATTTCAAAGAGTTAATTGTATGGCAAAAAAGTGTTGATTTGGCCGTTGATACCTATAAAATCACCCGTCACTTTCCTCATGAGGAACGCTTCGGCCTTACCCAACAAATCAATCGTAGTGCAGTATCAATTCCGTCCAATATTGCCGACGGTGCTGGTAGAAACAATCCGAAAGAGTTCAATAATTTTCTTGGAATAGCTTATGGTTCGTCTTGCGAGTTAGAAACACAGTTGATTATAGCGCATCGAATCGAAATTCTTAACAACCAAGGATTTGACGTTCTAAACGTTGAGTTGAACAATATTCAGAAAATGATTTATCGTTTACAACAAAGTATTAACCAAAAATAAACTCTCATGTCTCAATCCTCAACTCGCCCTACGCAATACACAATACGCGATACGCAATACTCTCTCCAAGACATCGCCTCACAAGTGCGTCGAGATATTTTAAGAATGGTACACGGCTGCCAATCGGGTCACCCAGGCGGCTCGCTGGGCTGTACCGATTTATTCGTGGCGTTGTATTTCCAACAAATGAAACTCAATAACCGCAAGGGAAAAGGCGGCTATCTGTCGTTCAACATGGACGGGCGCGGCGAAGACCTCTTTTTCTTGTCCAACGGCCACATTTCGCCCGTTTTTTACAGCACGTTGGCGCGGCGCGGGTACTTTGATGTGAAAGAATTGGCTACTTTCCGCAAAATCAACAGTCGCTTACAGGGCCACCCTACCACGCACGAAGGCTTGCCAGGCATACGCATCGCGTCGGGGTCATTGGGGCAAGGGCTTTCGGTGGCGATTGGGGCGGCTTTGGCCAAAAAACTCAACGGTGACAAAACCCTCGTCTATTGCCTCATGGGCGACGGCGAGCAGCAAGAGGGCCAAATCTGGGAAGCGGTGCAGTTTGCGCCCAACCATGCCGTGGACAACCTCGTGGCGTTTGTGGATGTGAACGGCCAGCAGATTGACGGCTCTACCCATAAAGTCAATAACAACCGTGACTTGGCCGCCAAATACAAAGCCTTCGGCTGGCGCGTACTCAGCATGGACGGCAACAACATGGATGAAACCGTCAAAACCCTCCGCAAAATCAAGCGATTGGTGGGCAAGGGGCAGCCCATCGCCGTGATGATGAAAACCGAGATGGGGCAAGGGGTTGATTTTATGATGCACAGCCACAAATGGCACGGCGTAGCCCCCAACGACGAGCAACTCGCCAACGCCCTCTCGCAGTTGAAAGAGACTTTGGGCGACTATTAACCCTCTGAAAACAATGATTACGAGCCTCAAACAATTAGATTTGACCAAGCAATACAGCTATGCCGACTACCTCAAATGGCAGTTTGAGGAGCGAGTAGAGTTGATTCGTGGCTACATCGCTAAAATGTCGGCCCCAGCGCGTAAACACCAAGCTATTTCAAGGTATATTATCACAGAAATGGTAAAATATTTTGACAATCACCCCTGTGAATGGTACCATGCACCCTTCGATGTACGCTTGCCGCGCAAGGATAAAGTCAATGACAAAGAAGTGTTTACAGTGGTGCAGCCTGATATTTGTGTGATATGCGACAAGTCAAAACTCGACAAACGCGGCTGCATCGGTGCGCCCGACTTGGTGATAGAGATTCTCTCACCAGGCAATAGCAAACGAGAGATGAAAGACAAATTTGAGGTCTATGAAGAGGCTGGGGTGCGTGAATATTGGATTGTGCAATCGTCGGATAAAAATGTGCTGATTTATACCCTCAACGAGCAGGGCATTTTTATCGGACATCGGCCTTTTACCGAAGACGAAATCATGCACTCTTTTGTATTTCCCGAACTCAAAATCAACTTGTTAGAAGTGTTCAAGGATTGACAATGAA
>JALOLW010000037.1 GCA_025455795.1 Spirosomataceae bacterium | reverse complement strand
AGGATAGATTTTATAGCCCCAAACCTTCAACCGCCCGATTCGGTGATGTACTACGGAACAAGTAATATCGAGTTCAAAAAATGCAAGACGGGGCATCGGTGCGAGGTGATTTACAGTTTTGATAAATCGCCAATAGTAGCCAATGCAACGTATGTAATTAATGCAGAAAATGAGGTGTTTTTCAATGAGCCCTGTTGTGATGCCAACCTTTATCGAAGTCTCGGTATGGCATTTAGTAGTAGATACGAAGTGGATTTTGACAAATCCAGCCGTCGTAGTTTTTTGTACGGGTTGATGCAGTTTCCAAGTAAAGAAGGCTTTAAGATTCCAACCCAAAAAGTAAAAGTATACCTGGTAAAAAATTGAATATTTGTCTAAAAAAGGAGAAGCGAGCCTCGGCTCGCTTCTCCTTTTTTATCTCCCCAAATACACCATTAAGACTGAAACGTCGGAGGGGCTTACGCCGCTGATGCGCGAGGCTTGCCCGAGTGTGCGCGGGCGGATGCGTTTGAGTTTTTGGCGGCTTTCGATAGAGAGCGCAGAGACACGGTCGTAGTCAAAATCGGAGATGATTTCGAGGTCTTCGAGGCGGTTCATTTTTTCTACCATCAACTTTTCTTTTTCGATGTAGTCTTGGTACTTCACCGTTATCATAGCCTGCTCCAACGACTCCTCATCGAAGCGATTGAGAAACGCCCCAATCTCGTGCTGCAATCCGCGCAGGTGTTCTATTTCAATGTCGGGGCGTTTGAGGAGTTGATAAAACGGTTGTTTCTCACGAATGGGCGATGTTCCCAACGACTCCAGCAATCCGTTGATGTCTGCAGGTTGGACTTTCACTTTTTGGAGTTCGTTTACAATCGTCTCGTTGTTCATCTTCTTTTCTTGGACCCGCTGCAAGCGATTGTCGTCGGCCAAGCCGAGGCCGTGGCCGAGGGCGGTGAGGCGGAGGTCGGCGTTGTCTTGGCGCAGCAAAGTGCGGTATTCGGCCCGCGACGTAAACATCCTGTACGGCTCTTCGGTGCCTTTATTGACCAAGTCATCTATCAATACGCCAATGTAGGCTTCGGAGCGTTTGAGAACAAACGGTGTCAAGTCGTGGGCATTTTGGTGGGCATTGATACCCGCCATCAATCCTTGACAAGCGGCTTCTTCGTAGCCCGTGGTGCCGTTGATTTGACCCGCAAAAAACAGGTTTTGGATGAGGTGGGTTTCGAGGGTAAGGCTGAGTTGAGTAGGCGGAAAAAAGTCATATTCGATGGCATAGCCAGGGCGAAACATGCGCGCATTTTCAAAACCAGGAATGAGTCGAATCGCTTTGTATTGTACATCTTCGGGCAGTGAAGTCGAAAACCCATTGACATACACTTCTACGGTTTGCCAGCCTTCGGGTTCGACAAAAATCTGATGATGGTCTTTGTCGGCAAAGCGATTGATTTTGTCTTCTACCGACGGGCAGTAGCGCGGCCCCAAGCCTTTGATTCGACCCGTAAACATGGGCGATTTGTCAAAACCCGTGCGGAGTTCGGCGTGTACGGCTTCGTTGGTGTACGTAATCCAGCAGCTTCGTTGGGTGAGGAGTTTGGGCGTGTTGGTATAAGAAAACTTGCTTGGCTGCTCATCACCGGGCTGTTCTTCCATGCGGGTGTAGTCGAGGGTGCGCCCGTCCACGCGCGGGGGCGTGCCAGTTTTCATGCGGCCAGATTCAAACCCCAACGAGATGAGTTGCTCGGTAATGCCCGTAGCGGCTTTCTCCCCTACCCTACCACCGCCAAAGTTTTTTTCGCCAATGTGAATCAAACCATTCAAAAAAGTGCCGTTGGTCAGCACTACCGCTTTGCCCAAAATCTCCATGCCGAGGCTTGTTTTGATGCCTACTACGCGGCCATCTTTTACGATGATTTCGCGGGCGGTATCTTGCCAAAAATCCACGTTGGGGGTTTGTTCGAGCGTCATGCGCCATTCTTCGGCAAAACGCATGCGGTCGCTTTGACAGCGCGGCGACCACATCGCGGGGCCTTTGGAGCGGTTGAGCATCCTGAACTGAATCATGGTTTTGTCGCTTATGATACCCGACTGCCCGCCCAATGCGTCTATTTCTCTTACGATTTGCCCTTTGGCTACGCCCCCCATTGCGGGGTTGCAAGACATCTGCGCGATGGTGTGCATGTTCATCGTCACGAGTAAGACCTTCGACCCCATGTTGGCGGCGGCGGCGGCGGCTTCGCAGCCAGCGTGTCCTGCTCCTACTACAATGACATCATATTTTGGAAACATTTGAGTCTGATTTTATGTGAATTTTGTTGTGTGAATTTTGTAAAAATCAACAAATGTTCCACGTGAAATTTTTGATTTTTAACCTAAATTCAACAAGCAATGTTTCACGTGAAAAATTTTAAAAGTTTAATTAAAATCGAATAAGATAAAAGTCTTCTTTATTTCTCATTTCTATTTCTTGTTCATCTTCCAAATCATCATAACCTACCAAATGTAAAACACCATGTACAAGTACACGTTTAAGTTCTTCTTCAAACGCAACACCAAGTTCGGTGGCATTTTCTTTGACTCGTTCTATACTGATAAAAATATCACCTTCTACGCATCTTTCCTCTTCGGCATTGTCGAAAGTGATAATATCTGTATAAAAGTCGTGGTCTAAGTATTGGCGATTGACATGGAGTAGATATTCGTCTGAACAAAAAATATAATTGAGTTGGTTCAACGTATAGCTCTCTGTTATGATGACTTGTTTTAGCCACGCCTTTATTTTGCGCGGTGTCGGAACGGAAAACTCGACATCTTCATTGAAAAATGAAATCATGGTATGTTGGGTATTGAGTATGGGGTATGGCGTATTGAGTATAGTGCGTTTTTGAAATAGCGTGTCTAATTCCCTAAAAATCAGCGGCTTTTAGAGAAGTTGTTTCCACGTCCCTTTGAGGCGGTTGTATTTGAGGGTGCTAGGGAGGGCTTTCCACCAGTATTTGGAGATTTCGACCGCAAAGGAGGGCTGCATGTAGCAATTGATGGCACAGCCCTCGCAGGCGGGCAAGCGGCCTTCGAGGGCTACGAGTTTCTGAACTTCTTCGGAACGATAAAGTTCGTACAAGTTGCCTTCAATAGGCAACTCCTTCAAACCCAAGTGATAACAGGGTAACACGAGCTTGTTTTCGGGCGAAATCACAAGCGTTGTACTTCCTGCTCGGCACACAGGGTTTTCGACCCGATTGCCACCGTCTAAGCGAAGTTGCACAAAACCGTCGTTGAGATAGATGTTTTTTTGTTTGCCCCAATGCCGCAATTTGGCCAATGCTTCCGCCGAAAGACTTGAGCCGACAGTGTTGTACTCAAAGACAGGATTGAGAATCAGCACGAGGTCGTTGGGCAAACAGATGTCGCGCCAAACCTGCTCAATTTGGTGGATATTGTTTTCAAAAATCGTAAACAAAATATCAGGACGCTCACCGAAAGACTTGGCGATTTGGATAGACTCCATCACTTTGTCGAAGCACTTTACGCCGCGCGAAGCATCGTGTTCGTCGCGGTTGGGCGAATCCAACGAGAAGTGAAGCATATCAATCAAGCCGCGAAGTTTGTCCGAGTATTTGGGGTAAAGCAGACCGTTGGATGTGACCGTTGTGATAAAGCCTTGTCGCTTACTTTCGCGGAGGAGTTCGTCCAACTGACGATGAAGCAGTGGCTCACCTCCCGTAAAATCTATCACCTTGACTCCGAGGCGTTTGAGGGCTTGAAGGTTTTCACGGACGTTTTCGAGCGTGACGTAGGGTGAAGGTTTTTCCCAAATATCACAAAAACTACAAGTGGCGTTGCAGCGATACGTCACGTAATAATTGCATAAAACAGGGTGGGAAACCAAACGCATCGCTTTACTGCAACATTCTCAACAAACTTGAGAGTTTGTCTTTTAGGTCTTTTCTATCCACAATAAAATCCAAAAAGCCGTGTTCCAACACAAACTCGGCACTTTGAAAACCTTTGGGAAGGTCTTTGCCGATGGTCTCACGGATGACGCGCGGCCCTGCAAATCCAATCAACGCGCCAGGTTCGGCGATGTTGAAGTCACCCAACATGGCATAAGACGCCGTAACTCCACCCGTGGTAGGGTCGGTCAGCAGAGAGATATACGGGATTTTGGCTTCTGACAAAAGCGCCAACTTGGCCGAGGTCTTGGCCATCTGCATCAGCGAGAAGCCCGCTTCCATCATCCGTGCGCCGCCCGAGCGCGAAATCATCAAAAAAGGCTTGCGGTGCTGCAAGGCATGGTCTATACCACGCGCTATCTTCTCTCCCACTACCGAGCCCATCGAACCGCCAATAAAATTGAAATCCATACAGCTTACTACAATGTCAACTTCGTCCATTTTACCATAAGCTGTCCGTACCGCGTCGTTGAGACCTGTTTTGCGAACAGTATCGCGGATTCGGTCGGGATATTTTTTGGTGTCTTCAAAACGCAGCGGGTCGCCAGAAAGCATTTGAGCATCAAGTTCGGTGTATTTTTCGTCGTCAAACAAAATACCAAAATACGCTTCTGAGCCGATTTTTTCGTGGTAGTGGCATTGTACGCAGGTGTAAGCGTTGAGCTTGTGTTCGCGCGTGTGCATTACGTGCTTGCAGTTGGGACATTGATACCAAAGCCCGTCTGGGGCTTCGCGTTTCATTTCGGTTGGGGTCTGAATCCCGCGTTCTTTTCTCGTAAACCAAGACATAATCAATCCTGAGTTATTGGTTATCGGTGGTTGGTTATCAGTTAAATGTTTGTTAATCAGTTGTAAAAATAAAAAACCTGTATTGAACAAATAGCAAGTAACTAATAACAATTAACGTTTTGTATCACTTTGTTGGGTCAAAGATAAGTAAGATTTCAATCGGACAATCAAAGGCCGAGGTAATACTTTCGTTGGGACTCGGGCAAACGCTCTATGGCATAGCGCAAGGCAGTACGGGGCATTTGGGTGGCGTAGGTGTCCAAAAACTCAATCAAAACCAGTTCATCTTTTTTTCCAACTTCCCGCAGCATCCAGCCTACGGCCTTGTGAATGAGGTCGTGTTTATGCCCAAGCAAAAGTTCGGCAATACGAATCGTGTCCGAAAATTGCCTTTTGGAAATAAAATGCCAAGTCGAGACCATTGCCACGCGCTGCGCCCACAGATGCGGGCGCGCGGCAAGTTCGTCTAAAACAGAGCGGTCTTTGTCAAACAAATAGCCTCCTATAATATCGCGGCAAGTGACATCTACCAAATCCCAGTTGTTGATGTAGTCGAGATTGAACAGGTACAATTCATAAATATAGTGCTGCTCGTCGGGTTGTTTTTTGGATTTTTTGAAACGTTCTACCAACCATACCAACGCCGCCATGCGATGTTCGTGAACGGGGCTGTGCAATAGACCGATGATTTGGTCAAAAGACATGACAGCGTGCTGCTTCACTAAGGCGCGGATTTCGGGCATTGTGACCCCGATAAACACATCGCCCTCGCCGTATTGGCCTTTGCCCGTTTTGAAAAAATAAGACAAAAAAGCAGCCTTTTCGGGGCTGCCTTTTTCGTTGAGTGCTTGTTCTAATGCGGTCATTTTTGGTGTTTGTCCAATGTGATAGGAATAAACGCCGAGTCGGGAAGCGACGGCTTTTGGTGTAAAACCACTTTTTGGCGCAGATAGGCGGGTTTGTCCAACTCACTGTACGAGTACCGCCCATTGACAATGTCTTGAACCAATCCTGCCAAAATCGCGGGGTCTTCTTGGGGTTCGGGCTTGTTTTCAAAAACGGGTTTTTTCTGCACAGGCTCCACCGCAAGGGGCGCATCTTCGAGAGGCGCTTTGGGCTGTTCCTGTATCAAATTAATGACAGGGGGCGCGTTTTTGGTAGCAGTCAATTCTTCGACTTCTTTCCCAACCTCTACCCCAACGGCGGTAGGCGGCACATTGAAAGTTTCGTTGGGCGTTGTAGGCTTTGTTTCTTCTTTGACCGTCTCCGAACCAACGGGTGGGTACGAAACAGGCACGGCACTTTTGAGATTGCCCACGGATTCGTAACTAAACGGCAAGTGAGAGTCTTCAAAACCTGCGGCGATAACCGTCACGAGGAGTTGGTCGCCGAGTGAATCGTCAAAAATCACCCCAACTTTGCACATATCGGCTTCGTCGCCAATGAGGCTTTCGATGTATTCGGTGATGACCATCTGCTCGTCGAGGGTGGCTTGGTATTCTTCCTCGGTACTTGATGAGAGCGTAATCAGAATCCTTTTGGCCCCGCGAATGTCGCGGTTGTTGAGCAGCGGAGAGTTGAGCGCGGCTTCAATGGCCAATTCAGCGCGGGTTTCGCCCGAAGCAATGGCCGAACTCATCACCGAAGTACCCGCTTCTTTGAGGACTTTTTTGACATCCATAAAGTCTGAATTCACACTGCCATGGACGGTGATGATTTCAGCAATACTTTTGACAGCATTGGTCAGTACATTATCGGCGTGTTCAAAAGCGCGCAAAATGGGCAGTTTTCCGTAAAGTTTGGCAAGTTCATCGTTGAGAATTACCAACACCGTGTCGCAATTGGCTTTGAGCGCGTTGATACCGTCTATGGCTTGTTTCTTCTTGATTTTTCCTTCGTGTCCGTAGGGGGCGGTTACCACTGCTACGGTGAGCATTCCCATGTCTTTGGCTACTTTGGCAATCACTGGGGCAGCTCCCGTGCCTGTGCCTCCACCCATGCCTGCGGTGATAAAAACCATCTGCGTGGGCGGGTGCATCAACTGACGGATGTATTCGATGCTTTCTTCGGCCGCCAAGCGTCCTTGTTCGGCATCTGTACCCGCTCCGAGTCCTTGAAGCATTTCGGCTCCCAACTGAATTTTGTTGGAAACAGGGCTTCTCACCAATGCCTGTTTGTCGGTGTTTGTGACGACAAAAACCACGTCTTTGATGCCTTTGTGGAACATATGGTTGACGGCATTGCTACCGCCCCCCCCTACCCCTATGACTTTGATGATAGGTGCGTTTTCCGAATGGTTGGGTTCTTGCATGACAAACTCGTAGTCGTGGTCGAAATAATTTTTTCTTGCAAAGTGCATAATTTTCTTCAAAAGTTAAAGCATCAATAAGTGTCTGACTCTCCAATATCATCTTTGGTGATACCGCGCCAAATGGTGCGACCTACTTCTTTGGCATCTTTGAATGATGTAATTTCTTTTCCACCAAAAGGCCAAATACTTCCACCCTTTTTGGGTTCTTGACGAGTTTGCACAAAATCATCGGGTTTTCGGATGCGTTTATCAAGGAAAAACGTCTCGACGGTGTGAAGGGAAAGCCCAAGTGCGGTAGCAAAAGCGGGGTCATTGACTACGGCATCGTGAATGGCGGCGTTGGTACGAGTCAATCCTTTGGCAGTACCCAACTGTACGTGCATGTTGGTCACTTGTTTGAAAATCTTTTCTACGCCCTTCATGTTGGTAGTACCTCCCGTCAAAATAATGCCTGCGCGGAGGATGCGCTCGTCAAAACCCGCTTTTTTGACTTCGGCCAACACCAACGCGGCAATCTCGCGCAAGCGAGCGCGGGCGATGAGCACTACGTTGCGTGCTACGACTTCAATGGGTGGAATGCCCTCGGCGGTAGGAATCACCAAAAGCTGGTTGAGGCTACATTCGTTGGGGTCGGTTTCAGAAAGCGTGATTTTGGCTTCTTCGGCACTATCGGTAGAAAGGTGGCAGCCCAGCCGGATGTCGTCGGTGATGTGATTGCCGCCAAAAGGCAACACAGCGGTATGCTGCAAGAGGCCATCGTGATAAATGGCTACGTCGGTAGTGCCGCCGCCGATGTCCACCACCACTACGCCGAGTTGTTTGTGCGGCTCGGTCAAAAGTGCCAATCCTGACATCAAGGGAGATGCTGCAAATCCGTCACCGTCGTTCAATACCGCATTGGTATTCTGCAAGGCATCTTTGATAAGCTGGATGGAGGCTTTGTTGGCCGTGATGACATTAAAATCGCCGTTGAGCTTCAGTCCTGTGTAGCCTACGGGGTCAATAATCTCGTGCTGGTCGCCTACCGAAAACTTCAAGGGAAGCAGATGCACGATTTCGTCCGTTTGGGAGCTGAATGTCATCTGAATATCCTTAAAGAGATTGTTGATGTCATCATCGCTTACCGACGATGACCTACACGTGATAGAACTGGGGATTTTTTCGATATGTACACCGCTTACATTGACCGACGCCAGAAGTGATTTGTTGGTTAGATGAGGATTGCTGGCTTTTTCGACCGCAATCGTCAGTGCTTCTCTAATGGCCGCTTTGGTTTTCAGCGGGTTTTTGATGTTGCCTTTGTAAACGCCGTCGTTGCGTACTTTGGCCGCCCCCACCACCTCACAGACCACCGTGTTGTTTACTTTTTTTGAAAGGGTCAGTACAGCGGCTACTTTGGTGCTACCGATGTCTATTCCTAAATGTACATCTGCCATGAAAATTATGATTTAAGCCCCCAAACCCCCGATGGGGGCTTTCCTAGGTTGGGCGGTTATAGATTGCTACTTTGCGTACTGTTTACTATTAAGTAGTCGAGCAAAAATTTTCAAGTATTTATTTTTTTGTAATACTTTAATTATCAGCAACATCAAGTCTCCCCTATTGGGGGAGATTTAGAGGGGGCTACTTCTCACTCGCACACGATTTGATTTCTAAACTTCACACTTACTCGTTTGTATTTTTCCCAGCCTTGGTGTGGGAGAATATTCTTGTAAAAAATTTTCAGTTTTTCAAACTTCATCATTGCTTCTGCGGGCAAACCAAAATCTATTTCGTGCTGTCCTACTTGTGGGATAAGCGTCATTTCGGCGTCTTTGGCCACGATTACTTCGGTGATTTGAGACTTCCAAAAGGGATTTTGTTGCAAATCTTTCAAAAAAGTCAGCAAATTCTGTCCTTGTGGGGACTTTAAATTTTTCAAGTTGTTGAAAAACTCCCCCGAAACGAGTACTGTTCGTGCCGTAAACCGCGATGAAAGCTGAATCAACTCCCCCGTGTCGGTAAGGTAGCCGCCTTTGGTCGCATCTTTTGCTTGGTCCTCTGAAGCTGCGCTGACGAGCCGTCCTACGGGATTCTGTTGTTGGATTGCTACCACCAAATTTCCCGATAAATCTTCATATATCTCACATTTTTTTATCAAACGGTTGCGCGTGACTCGTCTTTCGAGTCCGTCTAAGTTGATTTCTGAAAACAGCATCCCCTCAATTCTGTCCACGCCATTGACAGACACCAAGTTTTTGATGTCTTGTTCGGTAAAAAAAGGGTATTCAGCGCGGTCGTCCAATTTGACAATGACCCCTTCGCAGCGTTTGCTTTTTTGGCGCAGTTCTGTGAAAATAAGGAGTCCACCCAACACCAATACGCCTCCAATTATCCAAATCCAACGTTTCATTTTTTCTGTTATTTGTTAGCCGATATTCGTTATTTTATCCTTTTGACAAGACGGCTTTTATTTGCGGGATAAAAGTATCAATATCGCCCGCGCCGATGGTTGCCACCACGTCGGTAGAACGACTGGCGATGGTTTTTAACAATGCTGACTTGACGCAAAGCGTTTTGTCACAAGTAATTTTATCAAAAATCAAATCGGAACTTACACCTTCGATGGGCAGCTCACGCGCGGGGTAAATGTCGAGCAGCACCACGCTGTCGGCGATGGATAGGCTTTGGGCAAAATCTTCGGCAAAATCGCGCGTACGTGAGTACAGATGTGGCTGAAAAATAGCCGTCACGTGGCGGTCGGGGTAGAGGGCTTTGAGCGATGTCAAAAACGCCGCTACTTCGGCGGGATGATGGGCATAATCGTCAATAAACACCTTTTGGTCGGTTTTTAAATAATACTCAAATCGCCGCTTGACACCGCCAAAAGTATTGATAGCTTCTCTGATTTGATTTTCCGAAAGCCCTACTGCCAACCCTATTGCTACGGCAGCAAGAGCATTTTCAACGTTGTGAAAACCAGGGACTTGTAGGTTGATATTTTGGATGATTCCGTTGGGATGTACCGCATCAAACACAAAACAGGCGTTTTCGATGCGGACGTTTTCGGCGTGATAATCGCCCTCATTAAGGCTGTACGTTTCGACTTTGGCCGGAGTTTTATCGGTCAACTCCAGCCCGTGCCGCATCAACAGCTTTCCCGTGGGTTTGATTTGGCTTACGTACATCGCAAATGATTCCAAGACCGAGTCGTGACTGCCATAAATATCCAAGTGGTCGGCGTCGGTGGAGGTGACGATAGCGATGTCAGGGAAAAGCGTCAAGAAAGAGCGGTCAAATTCGTCGGCTTCTACGACACAAGGCACTTGACTCAAATCGTCGTTAGGCTCGTTGAGGAGCATATTAGTGCCGTAGTTTTGGGTGATTCCCCCCAAAAACGCCGCGCAATTGACCCCGCTGTGCCTAAGCAAATGCGCCACCATCGAAGACGTGGTGGTTTTGCCGTGCGTACCTGCCACCCCTATCGTAAACATCTCACCTGTTATCAGTCCTAACACTTGCGAGCGTTTTTGAATTGTAAAGCCATTGTTTTTGAGATAGTTATATTCCAAATGGTCTTTGGGGACAGCAGGTGTGAGAACGACCAACGTTTGGGCGGGATTGTCCAAAAAATCGGCAGGTATGAGCTCGACAGCATCGGCAAAATGTACTTGGATGCCTTCGATTTGAAGGGAATCGGTGAGGAGTGTAGAAGTACGGTCATAGCCAGCTACTTCAAAGCCATTGATGCGAAACCACCGCGCCAAAGCACTCATGCCAATCCCGCCGATACCGAGAAAATAGATGTATTTGTAATTATTGAGCGTCATTTAAGTGTCAAAGCGTTTACTGGGATTGATATAAGATACGTGTGGTATTTTAGAAAAATCGGTTTCATTGATAGTTATAATTGTCAAGTCATGTACTAATGCGGTTGCAGCAATTACCGAATCAGGTAACTTAATCGTATGTTTTCGTCGAATTTCTGCAGCTTTTTCCGCAATAATATTATCCAGTGGGTAAATAAAAACGTTGTCAATCAATTCTCTAATAGCGTCCATTTGTTCTTTGGGTGGTTCGTAAGATAAAAGTTCTATTTTGTTGATGATGGAGATATTTGTTCCATTATCAATTAATTCTCCTACCCAATTCATGGCTTTTTTAGGGAGTGTTTCTTCCAAAAACTTGGAAATCACATTGGTGTCTATCAAATATTTCTTTCCCATTCGTTTCGGAGATTGATGAGTGCTTCTGCGGTTTCGTGAGATATGCTGCCACGTAATCTTTCAGAAAGTTTTTTGGGAGGAGTTTTACCAGAATGAATAGGCTTGGAGATTTTCAAGAGATTTACTTTTTCTAAATCTCTTAAAATATCCATAACTCCTTCATGCAATGGGTGTATTAAAATAGGCTCCATAAGTTTTGGTATTTTAAACCAGTCCCCGCACCACTTCGGCGATTTCTTTGGCGGCGTTAGGCTTGGCAAGTTTTTGAATGTTTTGACTCAATTCTCGTTGTTTATCAGCATCCTGCAACAGTCGCAAGGCCGTTTGGACCAGTTCTTCTTTGGCATCTTTGTCTTTGACGAGTAGCGCGGCGTTTTGTTCTACCAAACTCATCGCGTTTTGGGTTTGGTGGTCTTCGGAGGCAAACGGAAACGGCACCAATATAGCAGGCTTGGCTACCAAGCACAACTCCGATACCGACAACGCCCCCGCCCGCGACACCACCACGTCGGACACGGCGTAGGCCAAATCCATCTCGTAAATAAAATCCGATGCTACCACATTGGCTATTTTTTTGACGGCATCTTGGGCGCGTTCAGCGTAGGGTTTGCCCGTTTGCCAAAGCACCTGATAGCCCGCGTCGGTGAGCATTTTTAAGCCTGCTTCAATGCTTTCGTTGATGGTTTTGGCCCCCAGACTTCCTCCTATCACAAGCAACGTTTTGCGGTTGGGATTCAGCCCAAAATGCTCATACGCCACTTGCCGCTTGGAGGCCGCATCCAAAATATCGCTTCGCACGGGATTGCCCGTTACGATGATTTTGTTTTTTGGAAAAAAACGCTCCATATTAGGGTACGCCACACAGATGGCTTTGGCGCGTTTGGCCAGCAGTTTGTTGGTGATACCCGCGTAGGAATTTTGCTCTTGAATCAAGGTCGGAATCCCCATCAAAGACGCAATCATCAACAGTGGCCCACTCGCAAACCCTCCCACCCCAACGGCCACGTCGGGCTTGAAATCTTTGATAATGCTGCGCGCTTTCAACAGGCTACGGACGAGTTTGAGCGGAAACGATAGGTTGTCCACCGACAGTTCGCGCTTGATGCCCGTAATGGGTAGCCCGATGATGTTGTAGCCCGCTTTGGGTACTTTTTCCATTTCCATTTTGCCCAACGCCCCCACAAACAGGATTTCGATGCTGGCATCGGCTTCTTTGAGGGCGTTGGCAATGGCAATAGCGGGATAAATATGCCCGCCCGTGCCGCCACCGCTGATGATAACTTTTTTCATGAAATCCAGCCCCCCGTCCCCCGATGGGGGGGTTTTTGGAATTTTAAGCCCCTTCGGGGTTGGGGCTTATAAACTATCTTTTTCTTCGATTTCGCCTCGGCTTACGCTGAGGATAATGCCGAGCGCAATACACGTAAAAATAATAGACGTACCGCCCATGCTCAACAACGGCAACGGCTGACCCGTCACGGGAAATAGCCCAACGGCCACGGCCATGTTGGTAAATGCCTGTAAACCAATACTCAACGTAAGTCCTGCGGAGAGTAGTCCGCCAAAAGCTCGATTGGTAAGGTTGATGTTTTGAATCCCTCGAATGAGCAAAACGGTGTACAGAATCAGCACAAAAATACCTCCAATCAATCCGTATTCTTCTACAATGATAGCATAAATAAAATCGGAATAGGCTTGGGTGAGGTAATTTCGTTGGTGACTGTTGCCAAGTCCCTGCCCAAATGTACCCCCGTTGGCAATGGCAATAAAACCCTGTTTGGCTTGGTATTCGTCACGACTACGGAAACGTTCGATGCGTCCTTTGGCAGTACCAAGACGTTCGCCCAACACCAATCCCAACGCACCCGTAAGGCCAACTGCGAGTATCATCGCAAAGAGATACTTGCCAGGTACACGCCCGATGTACAACATCAAAAAGCACGAAAGCCCGAGCAAAACCGCCGTAGAAGTACTGGTAAGGGCTATCAAAAAGCAGATGATGCCTACCCACAAAATCATTTTGTTGAAAATCTGCCAGTCATACTGTACCCGCTGACGTTTGGCAAGCATGGCAGCCAAGTTGGCAATCAGCGCAAGTCGCGCAAAATCAGAGGGTTGAAAGGTCAAACCCGTGCCAGGAATCGCCAACCAGCGCGTGGCACCGTTGACAGTAACCCCCGCCACTTTGACCAAAATTAACAGCGGAATCGAAATGAGCAACGCTACCCGCGACAAGCGTGAAAAGCGCGTGTAGTTGATGCGGTGTACCGCCCACATCAGCAGGAGCCCCAGAAAAGTAAAGAAAGCGTGTTTGAGCAGAAAAGTCTCGGGATAGCCGCCCCCGCGTTGATAGGCAAGCGTGCCAGTGGCACTATATACAATGAGCATACTGACAAGCGACAGCAGCCCGACGACAATCCAAATCACGATGTCGCCTTTGAGGTTTTGGCGCATCCATTCTTTGGCATTTTGCCAGCGGTCGGCCATGGTCAAGGCCGAGATTTGGGTAGAAGCAACGTTCTCGTTTTCCATTTTGGGTTAGTTAGTTTCTAAAAAACGTTTGACCGCCGCCTTAAATTGATTGCCACGGTCTTCGTAATTTTTGAAAAGGTCAAAACTGGCACACGCAGGCGACAGCAGCACCACGTCGTCGGGCTGACCGAAAGACATAGCGTACCGAACCGCCTGTTCTACCTCCTGAGTCTCAATGACTACGGGGACGATAGGCGTAAAAAACGAGAGAAGTTTACTGTTGTCTTTGCCCAGACAGATAAGGGCTTTTACTTTTTGGCGCACCAAAGACTCGATTTGGGTATAATCGTTGCCTTTGTCTTGTCCGCCAGCTATCCAAATTATAGGGGTATCGTAACTATTGAGCGCGTAAAACACCGAGTCCACATTGGTCGCTTTGGAGTCATTGACAAACCTCACACCGTTGATTTGACCCGCAGGTTCGAGTCGGTGGGAGGCGTTTTCAAAACTCTTCAATCCCGCCACAATTTGTTCGTCACTTAGCCCCACAGCCATTGCGGCGAGCGTGGCGGCCATAGCGTTGATGGCATTGTGCGGGCCTTGAATTGGCAATTCACGCGCATTGATGTCAAAAGTACGGCCTTTGTAATTTAATTGCAAAACGCCGTCGTTGAAAAAACCGCTATTTTCCTCCTTTTTTTGGAAAGAAATGGGCAAGTGATTGACATTGAAAGATTTAAGCGAAAGTTCTTGGGCGATGGCAGGATTGTCGGCAAAATAGATGAAATCGTCGGTGGCGGTCATGTTTTGCAACAACCGAAACTTAGAATTGACGTAGTTCTGGAAGAGGTAGTTGTAGCGGTCCAAGTGGTCGGGGGTGATGTTGAGCAAAATACCCACGTCGGCTTTGAACTGATACATATTGTCCAATTGAAAACTGCTGATTTCGAGTACAAACCAGTCGAAGGTGTCTTCGATGACCTGCTTGGCGATGCTGTCGCCGATATTGCCCCCCAAACCCACATTGATGCCCGCTGATTTGAGTAGGTGGTACGCCAGAAGCGTGGTGGTGGTTTTGCCGTTGCTGCCCGTAATACCGATAAACTTGGCTTTGGTGTAGCGAGCCGCAAACTCAATCTCCGAAATGACGGGCGTACCTTGGGCGTAGAGTTGTTGGATAAGTGGTACTTTGTCGGGAATGCCCGGGCTTTTGATGACCTCATCGGCGGCCAAAATTTGGGCCTCGGTGTGTTGGTTTTCTTCAAACGCAATGCCTTGCTGTTGAAGGATTTGGCGGTATTTTTTTTGCAAAGGGCCTTTGTCCGACAAAAAAACGTCGTAGCCTTTGGCTTGCGCCAACAATGCCGCCCCGACGCCACTCTCTCCCCCGCCGAGGATGGCGATTTTTGAAACCTTAGAAACACTCATAGTAGGAAAGCGTAGAAATTTACCGCGATTTTAGCTGTTTTTGGGCAGATTTT
>JALOLW010000387.1 GCA_025455795.1 Spirosomataceae bacterium | reverse complement strand
CCGAGGGTCCAGGGTTTTCGACTAAAAATATAATCGGCATTGACACTATACTTCCATTTTTGGTCAAATGTGCCGTAAGCGGCGTAGCCACTCAAAATCCACCGTCGGCTAAAATCGGGATTGGTTTTCATGCCCAACTGAAAACGGCTTCCTTCGATGACGTTGTTGGCGTATAAATACAAAAACGGCCCCACGTCAATGTTTACTTTTGGAATCCGTTTGTAGCCATTGACCATCATATTGAACACCTCCAAATACGTCTTCACTACGGGTACTTGCTTCACGGAGTCTATGAGTTTGTAGGCCGTTTTTTCGCCAGCCGTGAGTTGTTCGTGGCGCACTTTATCCCAATAATCGTTGGGATAATCTTGGTAGTCGGGGGCGAGTTCGAGCGGGTAGTCGTAAAACTTGGCAGGGCGCGGCTGATTGACCACAATGTTGCGGTTGGACGTATAAAATTTTACCAGCATCCCCGCCGTGGAGTCGGTGAGTTCGGCCACGTCAATCAGCACCCGCGACTTGGTATTTATCCAGATACTGTCGGCCACTTGGTCGTATTCTTGTTGGATTTTGATGCGCTCGATAAAGTTGAGATTGGCGCGTTTGTCCACCGTAGCATCCACTTGCACGAGCGCGTGCGTGAGCGTATCCACCCAAATCGTTCCGTTGAAAGCCAAATCTTGGGGACGTTTGGGTTGATAATCAATATGATAGCACCAGTAACCAGCCACAAAAACCGTATCAATCAAAAAATACTCGTAGGTGGCTTTCCAACCGTCGGCGATGGGCGAGTGGAAATCTTTTTCGATGACATTTAGCCAGTTTTGGTAAAAGTTATACTGCTGAAAAGACGACCCAATCAACTGCGACATCAGGCTGCCGTCGGTTACGGCGATACCCGACACCTTCGTTTTGAGAATGTGTTCTTTCTTTTTGCGCGGGTTTTCCAAAAAATAATAGTTGGACAACGACTCCGACAGATAAATCGGAATCACAGGCCGCCCGTCTTCACCCGCTATTTTGTCAAACTGCTGCACCGCCCCCGCGATTTGGCGCATGGCTTTGCTTTTTTTCAACCGTCCCGAAATATTATCCACGTCAATCTCAATCTTGTTGTAACTCTCGTACTCGTAGCTGTCGAGGCGAATTGGATTGTGCAAACGCTTCATTTTGACTACTTTGCGCAGTATATCATTGGCAGGATTTTCGCCCGCGTAGATTTTCACTTCTTGGAGTTTGGTCTCGGCAGGTTCGAGTTGAAAGTCGAGCGTTTGCGTCGTTTGGGCTTTTTGAATAGCTTTGACCCGTGGCCGATAGCCCATCGAAATCACCAAAAGCGAATCGCCGATTTGAGTAGTTTTGAGCGTGTAGTAGCCTTCAAAGTCCGTATTGACACCCGCATTTTTTCCTTTGATGGCAACGGCGGCAAACGGCACGGCGTCGCCCGTTTGAGCATCGGTCACGCGCCCCGCAATGGTGTAGGAAGTTTGGGCAACGGTGGACAAGGCACTTAACAAGACGAACCCCACCACCAGCGATAATAACAATAGAGGTCTTTTCACTGAGGTAAATGTCAAATAATGGATAATCAATGTGGAAAGAAGTTAAAATAGATACCGTAATTTACAACGGAAAAAGCACAAATTTCGTGCTAATTGATTTAAATGGCCCTTGCTAATAAATAAACTCCC
Source organism: Spirosomataceae bacterium (assembly GCA_025455795.1). Lineage (GTDB taxonomy): Bacteria > Bacteroidota > Bacteroidia > Cytophagales > Spirosomataceae > Runella. The sequence continues at coordinate 2,545 of JALOLW010000387.1, read as the reverse complement.
CTTCGGGGCGGGGGGCTTTACCAACCATGAACTCAGTCACTATCATCGGGGGAGGGGTAAGCGGGCTTTTTTCGGCCTATTACCTCCAAAAAGCAGGCTGCCACGTCAGCATCATCGAGCAGGGAAGTTTCGCCGACGGCTGCTCTTTTGGCAATGCGGGCATGATTGTACCAAGCCATATCGTACCGCTCGCACAGCCAGGCATGATAGCCAAAGGACTGCGGTGGATGCTGCGCTCCACGAGTCCGTTTTACGTCAAACCGCGCCTAAGTTGGGATTTGGCGCGTTGGGGGATGTTGTTTTGGAAACACGCCACCGAAGCCCACGTGCAGCGTTCCATTCCCGTGTTGCGCGATATTAGTTTGCTTTCCAAACAACTCTTTCAGGACTTGGCCGCGTCGGGAGAGGTGGATTTTGGCTGGCACGAGCGGGGTCTGATGATGCTCTACAAAAACGCCGATACTGAGCATGAAATGGCCGAAGAAGCGCGATTGGCCAATCGCGCGGGCATTACCGCCAACCTCCTCACCGCCCAAGCTGTACAAGACCTCGAGCCTCAGGTGCGCGTGGATGTGCGCGGAGCGGTGTATTATCCGGGCGACGCCCACATCAATCCTAATCTGCTCATCAAAAACTTGATAGCACACTTGCGAAAAAATGGCGTGCAAATTTTTGAAAACGAGGAAGTAGTGGGTTTTGAAAAACGACAAGATCAACTCGCAACGCTGCACACGTCGCGCCAATCGTTGCCTTTGGAAGAATTGGTCGTAGCGGCGGGGGCGTGGTCGCCCGTGCTGACCCAAAAACTCGGCCTTTCGCTTCCGCTGCAAGGTGGCAAAGGATACAGTTTTATGCTCAAAAACGTGACGCAAAACATCCAAATCCCCGCCATTATGCTCGAAGCCCGCGCCACCGCCACGCCGATGGGCGCAGATTTGCGCTTTGCAGGGACGCTCGAAGTAGCAGGGACAGATTTGAGTATCAACATGAACCGTGTCCGAGGTATCGTGCAGGGGATTCAGCAGTTTTATCCCGAAATTGAAGTACAAATTCCTGAAAAAGAGCAAGTTTGGAGTGGTCTTCGCCCTTGCTCACCCGACGGTTTGCCGTACATCGGGCGAGTAAAAAAGTACCAAAACCTCACCCTTGCTACGGGTCACGGCATGATGGGCATTAGCCTCGGGCCCGCCACGGGCCGCCTCATCGCCGACGTACTGACCGCCCAACCCCACAGCATGGACATCAAAGCCTTTGAACCGATGCGGTTTGGGTGATGAAGATGTATCATTATTTATCGGATTGATATTGAGTTCAAACATCTTTCGGTTTGGATTTGACGTCCACTTTCTGTTACTTTACTTCCCAACAGCCTTTTCATCCTATCTATTCTATTACTATGTCAGTGGATCAGTACGTGAAGTTGGTAAAGCGCATAGATGAACTTATCCGACGCAAATCTACGGGTACACCTACCCAAATCGCCCTAAAACTGGGTATCTCACGTCGAGCATGGTACTACTTGCTCGAAACACTCACACAGGAGTACAGTTTTCCTGTGGCCTATTGCCGCCGAAGGCAAAGCTATTATTACACCGACGACGGTAAGCATTACGATGATTTCTTCAAAAAACTTCTTGAACGTTCTCCTCCATCAGACAACGAGGAGAGCTAAATTTTTAATTATCAGCAGTTTAATTTTAAAATTTACAAAATCATGAAAACGCAAAAAAAAATCATTCCGTGCAAGCGCATTGCACGCAAAGCCGCTAATCTTGTATCGTTGTACAACAGCGGCCACCACCGAAACGCCCGCAAGCAAGTAGGTATTTACTTTATTAACAGCTATTGGTTGAGACGTTTCTCTATATCACTATTTCTTCTTTACGCGCTTGCGGTCGGGAGTGACCTACGCGCACAAGACTACAAGGTCGATCAAGTTCTACCAAGCCACAGATGGGATATAGGAATAGATATAATTCCATTTTTGAAGCCTGAAATGTCGTTAGATTTTATACTCAAAAAAAGTTTTAAAGGGGGGCTAAATGCTATTAGATTTAGAACCGCACCTCAATTCAATAAGTATCGTAATAAAACATTTCCAGGAATTGGAGGAGTCACAAAAGTGAATGCTTCTTTTGGATTTGGAGTCGAACGACGACAAGTTTTGGGCAGGTTTACAATCTATTATGGGAGTGATATTAATTTTATGTATAGGCTCAATTCAGATAATATCGGTATAGGAGTCAATCAAAAATCCCCAACTTTAGTAAGGAATTATTACAGAAACATAGGTGTAGGTACATCTGCATTTATTGGTGGTAAGTATTTTTTGAACCATAGAATATCTCTCTCAATAGAAAGTACACTGGCTTTGGGGTATTATTGGACAAGACGTGAAACTGGCGAAGTTGATTATGACTTAAAACCAATTAATCTTCTAATAGAAGAATCATCTGGACTGGATATTTCATCCAGGGGAAGTGCTGCCTTTTTTTTGACTTATCATTTTTAAAACACAACTCAAATGAAAAATTTAACTATAATC
>JALOLW010000386.1 GCA_025455795.1 Spirosomataceae bacterium | reverse complement strand
ATAAGCATCGGAATATGGAGTGAATCGCCCTCGAAATAGGCTTCGTCCATGGCCAATCGCTCGGCCCCGTTGAGGGCAAAAACTTCATACTTGCCATTGGCTTTGGGGGTGATGTCGAGACCAAAAGGTATCTCGTGACCACCGCGCAAGAGCGTCGCGCGCCACGTACTTTTAGGGAGCGACTTTTGAGCAAAGGTAGGGTAGCAAAAGGCAGCAAGCGCCAAGAAGAAAAATGTTTTTTTCATTACAGTGATGGTAAAAATGGATTTGATGAGGAAACAATTAACGCAGCAAAAAAGTTGAGTTTTCAAAACTCGCTCACTTTTTTCGTACCTTTGCGGCATCACAACAGCCCATTTATGTTTGCAATGTTATTCCAAAAGTCCGCACTCGTTAGTTGTTTCTTGCTCCTTATTTTTCACGGGAGCGTTGCCCAAAGTGATTCTACCCAAATCGGTGGGGCGGCTTATCAACAAAAATACCAGCACGTTATCCGCAAAACCAAAGGCCCTATCAAGATAGACGGTGACTTGTCGGACGCGGCTTGGCAAGGATTAGAAATTTCCAAAAAATTTGCCCCGCATTGGCCCCAAGACAACGTACCCCTCAAACGTGACACCGAAGTTCGGATGACGTTTGACGATAAGTTTTTGTACTTGGCCGCCGTGTGTCACGATACCAACACGCACGTCATTCAAAGCCTCAAACGCGACGGTGACTATTGGAGTTCGGATGCGTTTGCGTTGATACTCGACCCCATCAACGAGCGCACCAACGGCTTTTTCTTCGGCGTGAGTGTGGCCAACGCGCAGTTTGAAGACCTGCTCACGTTTCAGACCGAAGACATGTCGGGGAGCTGGGACAACCGCTGGTATTCCGAAACCAAAGTTTATGAAAAGTACTGGACGGTAGAAATGGCGATTCCGTTCAAAACCCTCCGCTACGACCCGTCCAAAACCGTGTGGGGGGTGAACTTTGAACGTAACGACCTGAAAAACAATCAGTATTCGACTTGGACGTTTATCCCCGTCAATTTCAACGGCTACGACTTGGGCTATACCGCCGCCCTGCACTGGGAAACGCCCCCGCCGCCCGTCAAAGGCAACGCGGCCTTGATTCCGTACATCACGGGTGGCGCCTCGCACGACCACCTCGCGGGCAATCCCACCAACGGAACCTTCAACGGGGGCTTGGATGCCAAAATCTCCGTCACACCTTCCCTCAACTTGGATTTGACGGTCAATCCTGATTTTTCGCAGGTGGAAGTGGACCGCCAAGTGACCAACTTGACCCGATTCAGTATTTTTTTCCCTGAACGTCGGACTTTCTTTCTCGAAAACGCCGACTTGTTTGGCAGTTACGGTATTCCACCTTTCCGCCCGTTTTTTTCGCGGGCCATCGGCCTTGACCGCAACGCCCAACCACTGCCGATTTTGGGCGGCGCACGACTCAGTGGCAACTTGGACAAAAACTGGCGCGTGGGCCTAATGACCATGCAAACCGCCGCCAAAGGCGAAGACCCCGCTCAAAACTTTACCGCTTTTTCGTTCAATCGAAAACTCCTAAAACGCTCCCTTGTGAAAGGGTACGCCCTTAATAGACAGGGTTTTATGAGTGAGCAAGAGTTGCGAAGCAATCCCCTCGGTGAGTATGGGCGCAATCAAGGGGTGGAGTTCAACTATTCCAACATGAAAGGAGACTGGAACGTGTGGACGGGCTACCACCTTTCACAAAAACCAACTGTGACCAAAGACAACAAAGCGGGGCAGTTGGGTATGGGGTATTTTGGTCGAAATTTTAGCTTCTTTGCCGATTATTTTGAGATGGGGACAAACTACTACGCCGATATGGGCTTTGTCAATCGCCTCGAAAACGCCACTTTTCGGATAGACCGCTTTGGCAAAATCCAATCGGATACCACCGTAAGACTGGGTTTCAAGCAGATTTATAGCGAAACAGAATTTAACATTCGCCCCAAAAAAGGCAAAGTTAATACTTACTCGTTTGGGGCCGAAAACTTCATTGTCTGGAATCCCAACGGCTCGTTGAATGAATATACGCTGGGACTTACGTACAATATGCAGTTTCAAAACGCCAGCTTTTTGCGCTTTCGCTTCGACCACAACGACGTGCGGGCGTTGTTCCCGTTTTCGTTTACAGATAGCGAGTTTGCTTTGCCCTCGGCGCGGTACGTATTCAATCAGGTCAATGCCAGCTACGATTCAGACTATCGCAAGAAGTTTTATTTTTCGGTAGCGACTCGTATGGGTGGATTTTACAACGGTACACTGCGCCAATACGCCCTTGATATGACGTATCGCACGCAGCCGTGGGGGAATTTTGCGCTCAATTTTGAATACAACGACATCGAGCTACCCGCCCCTTATGGCAACAATCTCATCTTGCTCGTGAGTCCGCGCATTGAGATAAACTTCTCGACGCGGATGTTTTGGACGACCTTCTTGCAGTTCAATACCCAACGCAACAACTTCAACATCAACAGTCGCTTGCAGTGGCGTTACAAACCCATGTCTGATTTCTTTTTGGTCTATTCTGACAACTACTTCACCGACCCGCTGTTTCAAAACAAAAACCGCGCGATTGTCTTCAAACTCAATTATTGGCTGACGTTGTAGGGCAGTATGACCGTAGCGATAAATTTGACGAATATCGAACCCTAAGTTCCTTTGAAGAATATGTTTTGATTGACCCAAAACGTTACTATTGGCTTATTTGTGGGGTAGAAATGCGAGTCAAAATCAGCAGGGGGGCGATGATTAGAAAAATCCACTTTTGTTTTTTACGGAAAAATCGTACTTTTGCGGCCACGTTTCACCCGAAGGACGTGTTCCTTCATTTCGTAAACCAATCAAAACACAATGGTAAGAATACGTTTAGCGCGTCGAGGACGCAAAAAGGCAGCCATGTACGACATCGTCGTGGCAGACGCAAGAGCACCACGTGATGGTCGCTTCATTGAGAAATTGGGTACTTACAACCCACTCACTACCCCTGCTAAGGTAGTTTTGAACGTTGATAAAGCCGTAAAATGGCTCCTCAACGGCGCACAACCTACCGATACCACTCGCTCAATTTTGAGCCATGAAGGTGTGATGCTCAAAAAACACCTCCAAGTGGGTGTCAATAAAGGAGCTATCACTCAAGAAGTAGCTGATGCTCGTTTCGACGCTTGGAAAGACGAAAAGTCAGCACGAGTTGATACCAAAAAAGACGGTTTGACTCAGAAGCAAACGGCGGCTAAATTGGCACAGTTGGAAGCCGAGAAAAAAGTAAGTGAAGCTCGTGCAGCAGCTATTGCACAAAAAAATGTAGTAGTAGAAGCAGTAACAGAAGAAGCGGCTGCTGAAGAAGCCCCCGTGGCAGAAGCAACCGAAGAAACTCCTGCGGCTGAATAATTTTACATCCAATTGGAAATGATATGAGTCTGTTCGTCAGATTCATATCATTTTTTGTTTAGTACCTATCCATGACACACGATAACTGCTATCAACTGGGACATATCACACGTACACACGGTACGAAAGGTGAAGTCGTGTTTTTTTTAGACGTAGATTACCCCGACGATTACGAAGAGCTTGAGTCGGTCTTTATCGAAATCAAAGGCGAATTAGTACCGTATTTTGTTGAAAATATCAACATCCAACGGGACAATAAAGCCATCGTAAAACTGGAAGAAATCGGTTCAATTGAGGCCGCAAAAGCCCTCATCAACTGCGCTTTATACCTGCCCGACGACAACCTCGAATCCTTGGACGAATCACGGTTTTACTACCACGAGATTGCTGGTTTTGAGGTAATAGACCAAAGACTCGGAAAACTCGGACTGGTAAAAACGGTCTATACCATGGCGATTCAAGACCTGATAGCGATGCAATACCAAGGGCAAGAAGTACTCATTCCTGTCAATGACGACATCGTGCTTGGCGTAGAACGTGACAAAAAAATACTGAACGTGAACCTTCCCGAAGGATTGATAGACGTGTATTTATCCGAAACCTCTGAACCAGAAGATGGGCAGGAAGAAGACCTAAACTAACTTTTACGGACGTGAGAATAGACATCATTACGTGTTTGCCCCGGCTTTTAGATAGTTTTTTTGCCCATTCTATTCTTAAACGCGCTCAAGATGCAGGTCATGCGCAAGTTGTAGTACATGATTTAAGAGATTATACCACCAATAAACACCGCCAAGTGGATGATTATGCTTTTGGCGGCG
>JALOLW010000385.1 GCA_025455795.1 Spirosomataceae bacterium | reverse complement strand
CACAGCAGCCTCGCCGCCACGCAGGTTTATACGCACAACACCATCGAAAAGCTCAAAAAGATTTACAAACAAGCCCATCCAAAGGCGTAGGGGGGATACGGATTATCCTGTGCTTGGGGTACGTTGGGCTTTTTGCGCCCGTCAAATCATTGGTGCTGCGGTTGGTGGGGACTTGAGAAGTGCATATATCATACATTTATACTGATTTCGCCTTTTGCGATGTCTATACAAAACTTATGCTCACGTATAAAATTGAGTCCTACAACTCCATCATAATCAGAAATGATGCCATGAGCCAAGAAATCGTAAACTTGTACCTCAAAATCAGTTTTAATGATGCCTAAGCATTCCAAATTGTCATATTCTTTTTAATATTCCGATTTTACGCTGTTGTTTAAAATCGCCAGCGAAAGCAATCGTGATGGTAGAATAAGCAGCCGTTTTATCTCTGCCAATATAGCATACCTCTTTTTTGTCTTTGCTATGGTATAGCACAATCCCTCCCAAAACTGTCGTGTTGTTCATTTCAGGATTACCCAAAAGCACCCATTCTTCTGGATAGGCTCTTTTGATTTCGTCAAAAGTAATATATGAATTGTCCATTTTTTGGCGGTTATACTTGCATCAATAATCACTTTTTCATCAATGCTGTTCCCATTTTTTTGTATTTCTCTTCCACCGCCTCAACCTCCTCAATGCGTTTTATTGGTGCTGTTGGGGCTGCGGCTGGTGGTGTACAGGTGCTTGACCTCAAAACACAATCTTCAAAATCCTACGTATATTTGCGGTCAAAAATCAAAACAATGCCAAGACCCGTCAAAGTAGGTTTAGTTCAGATGTCATGTACCGCCGAGGTGGCGGCCAATTTCGACAAAGCCGTTGCCAAAATCCGTGAGGTAGCCGCACAAGGCGCACAGATTATCTGCCTGCAAGAATTGTTCAAATCCCTCTATTTCTGTGATGTAGAAGACCACGCCAACTTTGCGTTGGGTGAGGCGATACCCGGCCCTTCGACTGACGCCCTCAGTGCCTTAGCTGCCGAGTTAGGTGTGGTGATCATCGCCTCGTTGTTTGAAAAACGCGCTGCGGGCTTGTACCACAACACCACCGCCGTACTCGACGCCGACGGTACTTACCTCGGCAAATACCGCAAAATGCACATCCCCGACGACCCCGGTTACTACGAAAAATTTTACTTTACGCCGGGCGACGCCTCGCCGGGCGACGCCTCGCCGGGTGAGGCTGGATACAGGGTATTTGACACCCAATTTGGTCGGCTCGGCGTGCTGATTTGCTGGGACCAATGGTACCCCGAAGCGGCTCGTATCACTTGCTTGATGGGGGCGGAGATTTTGTTTTACCCTACGGCCATTGGTTGGGATGTTCACGAAAAAGAAGAAATCATCAACCAAGAACAATACAGCGCGTGGCAGACCATTCAACGGAGTCACGCTGTGGCCAACGGCGTCTATGTCGTGTCGGTCAATCGGGTGGGACGTGAGGCTGACCAGCAGTTTTGGGGCGGGTCGTTTGTGGCCAATCCGTTTGGGCGGCTACTCTACTTGGCCCCGCACGACCAAGAAGAAAACGCCGTGGTAGAAATAGATTTGGACAAAACCGAATACTACCGCACCACTTGGCCGTACCTGCGCGACCGCCGCATAGACAGCTATGCCCCCATTTTGAAGCGATTTATTGACCAGTAATTTCCCCACTGATGCCTACTCCCAAGCCTGCTTTCGACGATATTTTCATGGAATTGGCCCAAAGCCTCGCCAAACGCTCGCACTGTATCAAGGCGCAAGTGGGGGCGGTTTTGACCAAAGACACCCGCATCATTTCGATTGGGTACAACGGCCCTCCTGCGGGTACGCACAACTGCGACGAGGAGTTTCCCGGCGTAGGCTGCCCGCGCGACTCCAAGGGGAGCTGCTCACTCGCCCTTCATGCCGAGCAAAATGCCATTTTGTACGCCGTCAAAAACGGCGCAAACCTCGAAGGAACAACCCTTTACGTAACGCTTTCGCCCTGTATCGCTTGTGCGCGGGTGATTTACACCATGAAAATAAGTCGGGTGATTTACCTTGACTCGTATGCGGCCTACAAAGGCATCGGGATAGACGAAGGCGTGGAGTTTCTGCGGAAATTTGGCGTAAACGTTGAGCAATACATCCCAAAGGCGCGTACCGAAGTTACTCAGCAATGACGCGCTGCTTTCGGCTCAAGACACTCACTTCATCGCCCACCCGCAAAAGCCCCGTTTGATAGGTGAGTACGTTTTGCCCAAAAAAGATTTTATTGTTGGCCTTGCGATAAGTAGCGAGCGTTTTGACGGGTTCGGCCCCGTCTTTACTGCCCGTATCGGGATTGACCGTGGTCAAAATACAACGCGCACAAGGCTTGACACCGTAACAATCAAACTGCCCAATGCGGAACTCGTACCAGTGGTCTTCTTCGTAAGGCAAACCGCCCTCCACGACGAGATTAGGGCGAAAACGACGCATTTCTACGGGTGAAGGCAAGCGAGTGTTGAGGTCGTCGAGGGAGGCTTGGCCTATCAGCAAGTACGGGTAGCCGTCGGCAAAACTGACGTTGGTGGGCTGAATGGCATACTGCTCGTCCACGGGGCGCGGGGAGGAATCGGGCATAAAAACGAGCCTTGCCGAAAACCCCAAGGCTTCGGTAAGCCATTGATTATAAACCGCTCCGACTACGACAGCCTCTACTTCGTCGTTCCAAATCTGCACCGTCAGGAGTTCGCTCGTTTCGGGCGTGTAAGGCACGCGCAACGTAGGCAAAGACCGTGTGCGATGGTGCAAGACAATGCCCTCGTCGCGCAAGGCAACGTCAATCAGGGCCATTTGGGGACATTCGCGCTGCGTGACGAAACGGTTGGCGTCGTCAATGATGAGCCAACGGCGGTCGTAACGAAAGCCGCGCTCTTCGACCCACCACTGCCGCATCTGCACACCCGCAAGCGACTTGATAGGATAGACAATGATTTGGGAGAGAATAAGGGGAGCGTCCATGAATTTACTAATTTTGGGACAAATATGCCAAAAACCACCATGCCAACCTACTCACACTTGTTTTTTGACCTTGACCATACGCTCTGGGACTTTGAACGCAACTCTGCCGAATCGCTCAACGAACTTTACGAAACCTTTGATTTACAGCAATATATCACTTCGCCCGACGCCTTTGCCGAAACTTTTAGCAGGGTCAATCTGAAGCTATGGGACGATTTTGACCACGGGCGCATCCCGCACGCTCACATACGCGAGCATCGGTTTCGGATGGTGTTGGAGGCATTGGAGGTGCCACCGTTGTCTTTCATGGACGACATGGGCGAAGAATACCTCCGCCTGCTTCCCCAAAAAACCCACCTCCTCGACGGCGCACTTGACTTGCTCCATTACCTCGCCCAAAAAGACTACGAACTGCACATCATTTCCAACGGTTTTGACTACATCCAAGCCCGCAAAATGCAGAGTTCGGGCATTGAAGTGTTTTTTAAAGAGGTGATTACCAACGAAAAAGCAGGGGCCAAAAAGCCCGACCCGAAGATTTTTGACTACGCCCTCCAATCGGCTGGGGCGGTGCCAAAAAGCAGCCTAATGATAGGTGACAACTGGATAGCAGACATTCAGGGCGCTATGCGGTTTGGCATAGATTCGGCTTTTTACAATCCCCAAGCGTTGATTTTTGACGAAACACCCACCTACGACATTCGTCATTTGGAGGAACTGAAAAATATTTTGTAACACACCTTTTATGCGCTACGTACAACGGGGTACAGTCAAGAGACTGTAAAACAGACAGATGGGAATTTGTAAAGTATTTTTTGCATCAATGTATTGTTGTTTTGTTTTTTGTCAGCGCGCGGCGAACCATTTCGATGTAAGGGCGGGGCGGCAGCGGCCGACCGTCGCCCGTGCGGAAATCTTGGATTGCTTCCTCCCTGCCCTCTTTCGTGACCCCGATTAAGTCCTTCCCTTTGTTCGCATATTGAGGATTGCAAATGGCCACACGGTCGTAATGACGAACCACCGCAGTTGCGGGCCAATCGTCCTCAACTCCTTACATTAGGTCTGTGAAGACACAGACCACGGGGTAGGAATTTATCAGCAAGCTCTCAAGGCAGCTTTCAAAGAATTAACTATTTTAAGGAGTTGAGCAAAAGTTTTCGGGTGTATCCCCACAAGGGTTTTGAACCCTTGTGGGGCTGAATGCGACGAATCAAGCA
>JALOLW010000036.1 GCA_025455795.1 Spirosomataceae bacterium | reverse complement strand
CGGGACCCGTAAAAATCTTGTTGAAAGCGTTGATAATGAGGTTCTGACCTGCAATTACGTTGGCATCGGTGGGGCCGCCAAACGGAGCTGCAAGGTACGAGGCACGCGCCACAACCCACGCCAAATTTGATTTGGCCGAATGGTTACGGCTTTGGTTGATGACGTGTAACAGACTATCTCGATACTCAGTATCAGAAGTATTGTCAAAAGGATTGCCGTTGTGGTTTTTGAGGTTGTCAGATTCGCCTTGGTGCCAGAGTACGGCTCTTACGCCAAACATATTGCCGTAGTAATTGAGGGCTTTTCGCAAGCCATAATAAGGAAAGTTGGGGTTGTTGGCAAACTGCGTTCCCAAAAAGGCGTGCGCCGAGGGCAATCCATCAGCACTACGGCTCCAATTGCCTACTGAAGAACCATCGGCAGCGGCGTTGAAAAAAATCACAGGCACGCTATAGCGACTGATGAGCGCGTCGCCGAGTTCGGCGTAAGCCCAAGTCGAGCGACCGTTGGGTGCAATACTCAAGCCTCCTGCGTTGCCGTTCATATCAGCTATCTGCGGAAAAGGCGGCTCGGCGTTGGGGCAGGTGGCATTGGGGCAGTCGAGCAGCCACGGAACATATCTCACGCGCCCGTTGGCATCTGACGAGGGCAAGCTGCCAAAATTGTACAATCCTTGTCCGTTGGATTGACCCGCTATCATCAGCACTTCACCCACGCCCACGCGAGAGAGCGAGGTTGTATGGGTGACGTTGTTGAAAAGCACCGCCCGTAATTCGAGCGAATACCATCCTCCCGTAACGTTGAAAATAAAACCACGAAAAAGCCCCCCCGATGGGGCGGCGTCTATTGTTGTCCAAGCGGTGGTAATCCCTCCTGCCACGGCTACGACCCGTGCCTCTATTCTATCCACGGCACTTGTGTAGCTTCCTCCTATCGAAATATTGGCTTGATTGGAGGTATTTCGCTGAAAAACAGCACCATCGAAAGGATAACTAACATGGATTTGCGCCCAAATCAAAGAGGGCAAAAACAGAACAAAAGTCCACAAAAGGCTTATTTTCTTTGTATCCATTGCGGTAGGGGTTATGACCGCAAATTTGAGGATTTTCAGCAAAGACCGTTCATGTTGGCAAAACTTTTTATCTAACGGTTTGAGCAGCGTTCAACTGCGCCAGCGTCTTCTGTGCCATTGCGTTGTTGCCCGTTTGTTGATAAACTTTGGCTAAGTTTTGATACACCGACACATCAGGACATTTGAGCTGTATGGCGTTGTTGAAAAGTTGAATGGCTTCTTTGGTTCGTCCTTTTGCCCACCAGCAAAGCCCCGTATAATATTGCAACAAAGCGTCTTCGGGACGGAAAGATAGTGCCAACTGCCCCAAACGGATGCCTTCATCGTGCTGATTGAGGTTGAATTTTGCCAAAACCGCGTAAGCATAAATACCGTAGTTGCGCGGGTCAGAGGAGAGGTACGCAGTCATGAGTTTGTCGCCTTCCGCCCATTTTTGCTCTTGCATGAGCTTGATGGCTTGTCGGTCGCGCTTGTCGGTACGCTTTACCACCGACGTGACGGTGTGACCGTCCACTTTTTCTTCAAAAACAGAGCCATTGGCTGGCCAATCGTTGAATAAAATCTCGCGCGGAAGCAAGAAATAGTTGAAAATACCATAGTCCCATTCGGCGGCGTTGCGCGATTTGTAGCCCGTATAAACGAGCTTGACTTTGGCGTTGGGGTATTTGCGTTTGAACAAAATATACGGCGCCGAAATCATGTTGGTAGCTATCAACACCGTGTCTTTGGATTTGGCGATGGCGGGTTCGTTGGCCATGAGCCATTCTACCGACTTTTTGATGGACATTTGGCGGTAGTCAGATTCGTAGTTGCCAAATAGTTTTTTATGCCCTCCCGACAGTTCGTTGTAATACATATAAGCGTACTCGGGGGCTTTGGCGATGCTGTAAATCGGATGCGCCATGGCTGCTATCAGCACCACTAACGTCAAGATTTGCGCCCGAAGGTTTTTTTGCGACATCAAACGAGCTATCGTGATGGCGATGAATCCTATCAGCAACGGATAGACAAACAAAAAGTGCCGCCAGTGATTGTAAAGGTGCATCTTGGACGCAGCCGCGTACATGACGGGGAAAAATCCGACAAAAAGTAAAAAGGCTTCCGAATAGAACCGCTTTTGGAAAACACGCACGGCCAACAGGACCAAACTTCCAAAAAAGCCTACAATCAACGCCAACGGAATGGTGAGGCCGAGAATTTTGTAAAGGTAGTTTTTGGGGATAGTAAGCGATGTAACATCCTGACCATCAAACACAAAAGGGATTCGTTGGGGGAATTTTTTGATGTAACTAAACACCTCAAAAAAGCCTGTCAGCGGCTTGGCGTGGAGTGTCGGCCAAATCAAGACCGTCAGGCCGTAAGCTACCAAAACCCCCACGGCAACCTTCAAAATACTCATCCAGAGCGCATTCATGTTTTGGCGGGCGGCAGGACGTAGCACAAAATAACAAAGCCCAAAGAAACCCGTGTAGGCTATCACCACCATACCCGCAGGGCGCGTAGCCAACAGCACCCACAGAGACCCCGTAAAACCCGCCAACGACCACCACTTGACCGACGGCAGCTGCTGAATCATGCACACCATGAAGTAAATAGAAGCCACGTAGCCAAACGCAAACGGAATGTCTTTGCCGTTGGTAAAGCTATGCCCCAAAAACGCAGGACTGGCCGCCAACAACAATGCCGTGAGCGTGGCACCAAAATATCCCCCGCTGATTCGCCGTACCAGTAAGGCCGTGAGCAAGATGGTCAGAATCCCGTACAACTGCACCAGCGCATGGATGACGTTATACTCGTATTCGTTTTCTTTTAGAAATAACTTCTTGACCAGCAGCGAGTTCAATTCAAAAAACGTTCCGTAGGTTTTGATGGTATTGTGGGTAGTAGAGCCGTCTTCGAGTTTGGGGAGCATGTAGGTAGTATCGGCACCGTCGGTTTTGAAATACGACCAAACGGCCTTGCCGTACTGCGCCATGTCAATTTCATCAGAGTGGAAACCCTGCTCGTAGCCAAGTGTCCAAGTAAGCAGCGCGATGACTGCCATCAATCCCCAAAACGCTTTTTTCCAAACGGGCGATTCGGGCTTGGGAGGCTCGACGACGATAGGTTCGGGGACTTTGGTTTCAATCTTGGGTGAAACCTGCGTTTTTTTGGGAGTAGGTGTGGCGCGATGTTGAGTAATGGTCTGAGTTTTCATTTCTTTAGGGTTTATGAATCAGCAAGTTAATAACTTTTTCAAATACCCTTATCAAAATACGTGCCAAAAATATCATTACTTGCAAAAAGCAACTTACTTCTTTAATCCCTCAAACAGGTCTTTCCACTTTGGGAGTTGGGCTTTTACGTCAAACTCGGCCGCGCGTTGGCGTAGTTTCTCAGGGCTGATGTTGATGTCACCGTTCATGACGTGCTGCATCACGGCGGCCAACTGTGGTATGTCAAACGCAGGTACGACTTGCCCCATGCCTTCTTGCACAAACTCGCTGATACCGCCCGAATTGAAGCCCACGATGGGTTTTTGAAGGTAGGCCGCTTCTATCATGACGAGTGGGAAGGGGTCTTCGCGGGAGGTGAGTACGAAGCCGTCGGCCATGTTGAGATAGTCGTAGTAGTCTTGTTGGCCTTTGGCTCCCAACGCCCTGAAATTCAGCTCTTCGCGCTGCACGCGCTGCTCCAAATAGTACGAAATTCCGTACTCACTTTTACTGCCGAGCCAAACGATATAGGTATTTTTGGGCAAATGTGTCAGCAAATCGGGAAGCATATCGTAGCCTTTGCGGAGGCACATCGTACCCGACATAAGCCACACGAAAGCATCGGCAGGAATACCCAACTGCTGCTTGAGGGCTTGGGCGTTGGCTTGCGGCTGAATCTTGGCCGTATCTATAAACGAATGAAGCAGTTGTAGGTTGGGTGTACCCATCTGGGCGAGTTTTTCGACCACCACGCTCGAACATCCCACGGTACATTGGGCGTGTTCCAACATATAGGCAAAAGCATCGGCGCGGAGACTATCGTAGATTTCGGTCAGCTCGTGGGCGTGTACGAGATACGGCACGTTGAGTTTGGTAGCCAAACGTGAAAACTGCGGCATGGTGATGGTATTGAAATACCACAAATCGGGATTAAATTTTCGATGAATATGCTGAATATACCGCTCTTCGGGCGTCAAACCCGTGAGGCGATGATAGACGGTCTCGGCGACGTAATACGGCAGTCCTTTGTGGAATTTATTAAAAAAAGTAGCATCGGCGGGCGAGTGTTTGGCAAAAAGCTCACCTGCCTCTCGCGCGTACACAGCCGACTGAATGCCGCTGTTTTTGAGGTGATTGATGAGGTACCAAATCACCATTTCGGAGCCTGTGCGAGCACCCGTAGGCGTAAAAAACAAAATCTTCATACGCAATTAGACGTGACGCTTGGGGTCGAGTTTGTAGAAATACGGTTTGTTCTGAACGATTCGCCAAAAATAGGTAGAAAAAAGCCAAACTTTGCGCGTGAAGTCTTTTTGTTGTTCGAGTTCGCCAAAAGGATTTTTGAACTTGGACAAACTAAGCACCATTTTCCACCCAAAATAAATCGGAATCATCAGGTAATAGTTGAGATACATACCCACAAGTCGCCCTACACCGTACTCTTTCCGAATCCAAACGAGATTGGAGAGCTGGATTTGGGGAAAAAACCGATTGATAATCGTAATTTGTACTTCTTTGCGCTTGGGATTGCTGCCCCATTCGTGGTGAATGTAGCCGCAATCTTCATAGACTTTGAGTTTGCCCACGCGCCCGAGGCGACAATTCCACTCTACATCTTCGCCGTACAAAAAGAAATCTTCGTCCATCATCCCTGCTTTGGTCACGGCCTCGCGTTTCACGAGCAGCAAAGCCGCTGGCACCCAGTCCACTTGGTCGGGGTCGGTGTGGTGAGTTTCGGGAATGAGTTTTTCTAAAATTCGCTCAAAAATCCGCCCCGGTGGCAGCACGTACAGACTGCGCTTAAACACCGCTAAACTTCGATAAAATGGCCTCGGACTACGGTCGGCAAACATCTGAATGCCTCCGCAAGCCACGGTAGCGGGGTCGTTGTCGAGGCGATGTACGCAGCGCGTGAGGATGTCGTCAATAAACTCGGTATCAGAATTGAGAAGCAGATAATACCGCCCTTTGGCTACGCGCATACCCGCGTTGTTGGCGCGTGAAAAGCCCGCATTGTAGCCCATGTTGAGCCAAGTGATGTCAGGAAAATGCGCCTTGATGAGCGGCTCGGCGCCGTCTTGAGAGTCATTGTCCACGACGATGATTTCAAAACTCACTCCTTTGGTGTGCGCATACACCGACCGAATACAGTCGGTGGTGAGTTGGAGGGTTTTGTAATGTATGATGATGATGGAAACGTCCATGTAGGAGTGTCGAAGTTTGACGGGGCCGCCCGTGCGGTGCAAAGTGTCGAGGTATGAGTGCAGGGGGACTTTGCCTAATAACGATTAACAAATAACAATTAACTAGTACACCTCATAACTCGGTACACCTTTCTTGACGGCGGGGTTGCCCACATACACGCCCCAGGCTTCGGTGTTTTTGGTGATAGAAGCCGCCATGCCTACGAGTGTGCCTTCGGCGATGGTGGTGTAGTCGCGGATGGTGGCATTGACCCCAAAAAATGAGTACGATTCGACCAAACAATGTCCCGAAAGTACAACGTGCGAAGTAAAAAATACGTGGTCTTTGATGTGGCCGTGGTGACCGATGTGGTTGCCGCTCCAAAACACGCAGTTATTGCCGATTTTGGTAAAAGGCTGAATGGTGTTGTCTTCCAAAATGAAGCAGTTTTCCCCGATTTCGTTGTTGAACCATGTGGCTTTGGAACTGATGTACGAGATGCACTCATAGCCTTTGGCTTTGGCGTCAAGATAGACTTTCTCGCGGTTTTTGTTCATTTTACGGCCTGTCATGGGCGCGAAAAACTTAAATTCCGAGGGTGGGAAAATCGTTTCGACGTCCTCAAATGCTACCACGGGCAAGCCCTTGAACTCGGGTACTTCCAAGTATTCTCGATTGACGGTGAAAGCTACGACTTCGTGGTCTGAGTCGTGAGTGAGATAAAAATGCGCCAATTCGGCGGTGTCCAAAACTCCAAAGATTACAACTTTTGCCATTGGGGAAGTTTAAAAATCGTGATTTGTTCGATTATCTATAAGAGCTACAATTTGAATATTATGGCCATCTTTTCGATATACAAGTGAATTATAGCGGTCAATACGGCACTTGCGGAGTGAAGGAAATTTAGAGGAAAATGGGCATAATTCGCCGAATGATTGTAATCTTTTTATCAATTGTTCGACTTTTTCGTCAAACTTAAGAGCAACATCTGGAGGAAAAGAATCTAAAAGAAATTTTAGTTGCTCCAAATACATATCTTCTGCTTGTTCTGTCCAGGAGATTTTATTCATTTTTGTTCACTCAACAATTTTCCTACCCTCTCTCTAACCAAATGATGAGGCTTCAAACGACCCGATAGGGCTTGTTTCTCCCCTTCTTTTATCATTTCTTGCTGTTCAATTGTGAGTTTGTCCCACCAATCGCCATGACCAGCCAATTCTACAAAATAAGCATGGACATCTTCCAAAACACGCTCATTGTCGGTATTGACGACCAAGCGGTGCAAGTTATTTTTTAAGTCTGCAACTGACATGGCTTTTGATGATTTTAAGTTTTGAACAAAATTAATCAAACCAACGCATATTCTTCCAAAAAATCTTGGATTGTTTCGGGAGTGTTGAACATCATCACGTCCAAAATTGAAAGCCACGGCACAAACTCATTTTTGAATTGGGGGTATTCGATACGATTGGTTTTTAGAAAGTTGAGCGTCATTCCTTCAGTTTCAAACGTAGCTTTGTCGTACAGTTCTGTGCCTCCAATGGGATTGATGTAGTGCGTAGCCCTTTCTTGCCGACAAATATCCAAAATCCGCTCTTGGGCTTTGAGGTGGGTGTTTTGATAAATCCCCGAACTCGCCACTATCTCGGTGGTGATACCCAAGTGCGCGTTGAGAAGGCCAAAACTCCCAAAAATCCATTCACTTAGATTGGTGGTGGGTAGTCGAAGTATCTGCTCTATCAACCCAAAAGTTTCGCCAAAATATGGTGCTTTCTTGTACGATTGTTCGATGGTTTTGAGCAACTTATCACGCCATTTGGGGTCATCACTGAGCGAGATTTCGTTGATACGTTTGTTTTGACTGGCGTCTTTGAGCGGGATAGTAAACAAGTATTCCTGCCCATTGAGCAGCATCCTGTTGCGATTGACCCAGCCTTTGTTGATGTAATTTACATCGTCGTAAAACACAAACTTATCCACTGCTTGAATCAGTTGGAGATAGCCGATATACGGCAAAAAGTAGGGCTGCATGATAGCGAGGCGCATAGCGATACGGGGTATTATTTCAACTTCCGCAGGTAGTAATCTTCTCCTGGTACAATCATCTGAGCGCGAAGCGTGGTATCTGTACCAAGTCGAATATCTGTGGAAAGTGGTGGGATGACATTTTTGGAAAAAAACAGGTAATCGGCTTCTTTCGGAATCGGCTGAACGCCTTTCTCAAAGGGATTGATGGTGATGAGTCGTCGAGAGAGCTGTTGGCCATAAAGCGGATATTCAAAGTCGTCGTTGATGGTACCGAGTGCCACCGTGGCCGAGTCGGGTACGAGGGTGTCAAATTTTTGGTAGGCTTTGGTAATGTCAGGACGGGCAAAAGTCATCATTTCGATGCGCTCGGTACGGAAAGCCGAAGGCCGCCCGTAAGCCGCAAAGGGCAAACAACGCACGTTGAGAAACACCGCCAAAATCGCTCCTGTACACGCCAACACCGTCACTGCGCCGGCGTAAGTTTTGAGGCCGTAGTGCCGCCCTGCTTTTTCTAAACTGTAAGTGCGGGTAAACAACAACGACAAAAACAAGACCCCAAAAACGCCCGTTTCTTGAAAATAACGGCCTTTCCACGGGTCGTAAGGCGCAGAATACGACAGCGCAGCAAAATGCAACAGCAACGCCACGGCCAATATCCAATGTACGGGCGAGCGGATGATGCCGACCAACACCAAAAGCAGCAGCGGAAATACCAATCCAAATCCGAACACGCCCCAATAAGGATTGCCGTTGAAAAACTCAAAACGTCGTTCAAACGCAAAAGGTACAATCGAAAACTCGGTTTCTTCGTCGAGGCGCATATTGAGTTTATCTTCGAGCCACACGAGCGGCTTTCGCATGATGCGATTGGCTTTTTGACCGATTTCGGTGTTTCGAAGACCATCCAAATTCACAAAATCGTAGGCATAACGCACGGCATTGCGCGAGCCTTGCTCAAACAGATTGCGAAAGCCACCGTTGGAAGTAGCCCGCTCGATGGATTGGTGCTTGAGCGAGGTCGGTGGCCCGATAGGGTGGCCAAAGACTTCTATGTTTTTCAAATAGCCCGTGGGCAGTGTCCAAATCCCAAAACAAATCACAACCGCAGCGATGAGTTTGACGGTTTGAAGCATTGGATGCTTTTTGTCATTCCGATGCCCCCATCTCAAACAATACAACCCTACAACGCCTACCGAAGGCAGCAATAGCGTAAAGGTGACTTTATGCCCATAAACTACCCCAACAGCAATGGCAGCCAAATACAGGTATCGGTCTTCGCGGGTGACGTGGTAAGTAAACAAAAAATAAAGCAGGCAGCTCAAATAAGCCGTCAGTACAATATCGGTTTCGGTGGTGACAGCTTGCATCAAAAAATCCAAAAAAAACGCAAACGCCAACGCGCAAAAAAAGCTGGCGTTGAGGCTGTTGCGGGTGATACGCTGGGTGATACCAAACACCGACACGAGCGTTATCCAATACGAAGCATGATGAATCAGTTTGAAGGCATTTTCAAAACGTCCCGTCATCAAAAACGAAAAAATCTGAATCGTCGAAACACTTTTGGGGTAAGTGTCCATGTTCCAGTTGGTACCGCCAAAATGCGCCATTGTACCGCGTTGAATGTATTGCACCACGCGGTTGAGATGCCCCGTCATGCTATCCCACTCGTTGGGAACGGTAAACAGCACTAAGGCCAAATTGATAATGCCAATGACAAAAAGTGTGATAAGCATCACTCCAAACAAAAACCGCAAGTAGCCCGAATTGCTCACAAACCAGCGGCGGGCGGCGTTGGAGCGCGAGCGCAGCAGCCTGAGAATGCTCATGCCTTCGTGGGCAGGCGTGCGTACAGCCTGTTTGCGATTGAGCCACTGGAAAATAAAAGTAAGTATTGTAGGTGGCACAAACACCCCCACTGCCCATGCCCAAGTAGCGGCTGTAAGGTGCAACGGTGACAATACAAAACCTGTAACGATGATACTGCTAACAAACAACAAAAACGAAGTAATGAGCCAATCTATCACCGATGGGCGACAGATTTTGGTGGCTGACTCCCCCACGTACCACAAGAAAAGCACAAAAATAAGGAGGTACAGGGCTGTCATCATCGTTACAGCGTTTGGTTGATAAGACTGGCGATTTCTCGGACGTTTTTAGGCTCAAAGGCTGCGTGTAGTGGCAGACACATCACGCGCGGCGCGATGCTTTCAGAAACGGGGCAAGTGGCTTCTATACCATATTTTGCCAGAAAAGGCAGTCGGTTGAGCGAAGGATAAAAATAGCGGCGCGGCACGATGTTTTTATCACCCAATACCTTGAACACTTCTTTCAACTTTTCTTCGGTTTCAAACACCACAGGGTAGTAGGCATAATTCCACTGTAATCCTTCCACCAACTGTGGGCGTTGGAGTTTATCCCAGTTCAATAACTCCGTATAAAGGTCGCATACATCTTTGCGTTGGGCAATGAGTGCAGGCACTTTGGGGAGGTTGCAAAGCCCCATGGCGGCGTGAAACTCTGAGTTTTTACCATTGACACCCACAAAATAGTAATCGTCACCACGGTGTCCAAACGCCCGCAAAAGGTGTAGTTCTTCGTTTTTGGTGGGGTCATTGGCTACTATCAGGCCACCCTCGACGGTATGAAATACCTTGGTAGCGTGAAAACTACACGTGGCATAATCACCGAAAGAGAGCAGCGATTTACCGTGGACAGTCACCCCAAAAGCGTGGGCTGCATCATAGATGACGGTCAGGTTGTGTTTTTTGGCAATCTGTTCAATCGCCACCACATCGCAGGCGTTGCCATAGACGTGCGTAGCCATGATGGCACGGGTACGTGGTGTGATAGCCGCCTCAATCAAATCGGCATTGATGCAGTAAGTTTTAGGGTCAATGTCCACAAAAACAGGCGTGTGATTTTCCCACAAAATGGCGTTGGTCGTAGCCACGTAAGAGAAGGGTGTCGTAATCACTTCTGACTCACGCTCAATCATTTTGAGCAGTATCTGCAGTACAATCGTCCCATTGGAACAATAGTACAACTGATTGACACTCAAAAACTCACGAAGTTTTTGTTCCAATTCCAGCAGAAGCGTACCGTTGTTGGTCAGCACTTTGCTTTTCCAGATTTTCTCTAAATAGCTGACGTATTCCTCTAAATCAGGAAGATATATTTTAGTAACGTTGATGATTTCGCTCATACCAGTACCTCGGCCTGACTAATTTGAAAATTGAACTGTGGGCGCACGTATCCGGGCCATTTGCCGTACCAAGTGACCCCCTCGCGGTGGTCTTCTACCTCAAACGACACGGCATCGGAGAATTGGTAAAGGACGGAAGAAGTATCTTTGACGACCATGACCGAAATCATGTACGACCCATCATTGAGGAAATTGCCAGGAATATCAAGCGTAGCAGAGACCAGCCCCTTATCAAAAGGCTGCGAGGTCGTACCCACGTTGAAAATACACTCTCCCGTAAATGCGTATAGGTGCAAGCTGAGGTTGAGGTTGGCGCGTTCTTCCATGTTCCAAAACTCAATTTGGACTTTCAGAGGAGTTCGTACATCAATGTATTGTTTACCAGGTTGATACTCAGGTGCTACCTTAACGAGCCTAAACCGCACTTCGTCGCTCCCCGGGCCTTCTTCTGGAGTTTCCCAGTAGCGTTCAAGCTGGGTTTTGGCGACGTGGCTGAGGTAATTATTGACGACGTGCGTGGTGTCGCCTTCCATTTTGAGCAGGCCGTGTTCAAAATAAAAAGCACGGTTGCAGAGCGACTGCACAGCGGCCATATTGTGACTTACAAACAAAATTGTACGACCACTCTGCGACACGTCGCGCATTTTACCGAGGCATTTTTTCTGAAAATCGGCATCGCCTACGGCCAGCACTTCGTCTATGATGAGGATTTCGGGGCTGAGGTGGGCAGAAATAGCAAAGCCCAGCCGCACGTACATCCCCGACGAATAGCGTTTGACGGGCGTATCCAAAAACTTTTCAATACCTGCAAAATCTACGATGCTATCAAACGCCTCTTTGATTTCTTGGCGGCGCATACCCAAGATAGAGCCGTTGAGGAAGATATTTTCGCGGCCTGTGAGTTCGGGGTGGAAGCCCGTACCTACTTCGAGCAAACTCGCCACGCGCCCCTTGATACTTACCCGCCCTTCGGTAGGCTCGGTGATTTTGCTCAACACCTTGAGAAGGGTAGATTTGCCCGCGCCATTGTGACCTACGATGCCTACCACATCACCTTGATTGACAGTGAAATCCACATTTCGCAACGCCCAAAACTCCTCTTGTTCAACCTCATCTTCTTGACCTTTTCCAAAAAAATGTTTGAATTTTTCAGAAAAAGTGTCGCGGAAGTTGCGCCCTCTGCGTGCTGCTTTTTGGTGGTCTATAATGTATTTTTTGGAGATATTTTGTGCAACGATAACAGCCATTGGAACGCTATCTGTATAGAGTAAGGAAATATTTAACAGCCCGCTATCAGTTATCCGCTAGTCGAAACGTGCTGTTTGTCAAAAATATAAACGCTGAGTTTTGACGGGAATGAATACAAACTGATTTTTATAGCAACTAAAAAAGGCTTCAACTCCCAAAGTTAATCATATATAATCAACAAAAGAATTTTCTTCTTTACGAAAATAGTAAATCGAAAAATAGAGGGCGACCACAATTAGACCAATAGTAGGATACAAACTACTTACTTTGAAGAAAGAGCCATCGCCTAACAAGCACCACTTGAAACCATCTATAATGCTCACCATGGGATTGAGGTAGTAGAGATTGTACCACCAAGCCCCTTGGCTTTCTTCTACCAAACTACTCGTATAAGCGATAGGACAGGCATAAAAGCCGATTTGAACCAAAAATGGTATCAACTGCGCGATGTCGCGGAAGCGCACATTCATCACCGAAAATATTAATCCAAATGCTAGCGAAGCCATGAGTGTCAATGCCAAAAAGAACGGCAAGAGAATAATTTGCCACCCAGGCAGGTGATTTTGCCAAACGGCCATAACCAAAAATAGCCCAATCGAAATCAAAAAATCTACAAAACCGACTACTACCGAACTCAACGGCATAATCAAACGTGGAAAGTAAGTCTTGGTCACTAGATTAGAATTAAGCAAAATACTGTGGCTGATTTGGGTAAAAGTCGTGGAGAACAATGTCCAAATCGTAATACCCGCTAGTACCATCAATGAGTACGGCACGCCCTCGTCGCCTTTGAATTTGGCTACTTTGCTGAACACAAACACCATCACAGTCATCGTGGCCAATGGGCGAATCACTGCCCAACTCGCCCCAATGAGGGTTTGTTTGTAGCGCACCAACAAATCGCGGCGGGACAAAATCCACAGCAACTCGCGGTTTTTCCACAAATCACGCCAATAGTTTTTGGCCGCGTGGCCTGCTTCTATGATTACTTCTTCTGCCAAGGTTTTTGTTATCTGTTATTCGTTATCCGTGAACTGATGTCTGCTTACTGCTTCTTCATATCTTTGAGAGCAGCTTGGTAGGTGTCTTTGGCTAAGGCCACGACAATGGCTACCAAAAGACCCAGTGCAATCCCAAACTTCGTATTTTCACGGGTGAAAAGTTTGGTCTCCAAAGGCAACAACGGTGGTTCGTGAACGGTAAAAAGCGGAGATTCTTTGATGATAGACATCTTCACGTTTTCAAGATTGCGCGAGGCTTCCAAGTACAAACTTGTCAGAAACGTACTGCTTCGAGTCAAGCGGGTTTCGTTTACTTTGGCCGTAGGAATCACCGCGTCGGTATTGATAGCCGTCGTTTGTGCCAAGCGGCTTTCGGTGTTGTTGAGTTGACCGCTGATTTGAGCTACTCGATCTTCGAGTACTTTCTTCATTTCTTTGGATTTCTTCGTCTGATTGTCTTGATAAACTTCTTCGACGGTTTTCAAAATAAGCTCGGCAAACGTCTTCGAGACAAACTCATTGTCCATCTCAATCAAAAGCTGATAAAAAGCGGTACGAACATCAGGCTGTGCGATAAACAGCTCTCTATCTCTGATTTTGAGAAGAGCATTGTCAAAAACATCGCGTTCGGTCTTGGCCATTTGAGCACGGCTGTCTTTGGTCATGCGGACTTTCAGCCAGCCCTCTGCTATCTCTGCCCATTCATCTTGACGAATAAAAGTGGAATCTAAATAAACGTTCAAAAAGTAGTCTTCTGTACCATTGTTGAGTTTTACTTTTGATAGGAGGGCTTTCTCCAAGACGGGGCGAGTTTTCATAATGTAAAACAAATTCTCACCCCTAAAAAGGCTTGCATCGCCTGAGCCGCCACCCGCCATACCGAGCAAACTACCCAGACCTCCCATGTCTTGGCCGCCACCACTCCCACTGATACTGAATACGATTTTAGCCACGTATTGCGTACGCTTATTTTTCTTTGAATCAACGTAATAGCCTATGGCTGCCCCAATACCCGTAATCAAAATAATCAGCCACCAGTTTTTGATAACAATATCTTTGGTCTGGATGAGCTTCTGAAAAATCAGTTTGGGACTCAGTGTGATTTGTTCGTCTTGTTGTGCCATCGTCTTTTAATTAATTTTGTCTTAATACTCTGAAAGCCAGTACTGTGGTGACAAGTGTCATCAAAGTAGAAGAAATACCAATGATAGACTGCATCCCCCGTTGGGCTTCGGCCAAATCAGATTGTGTACGTTGGGGAACGTGAATTTCAGAGCCAGGTTCTACTTTGGGATAAATATTGAAGAACAAAAACTTGCGTGTGCGGTCTATGGCACCATTGGGATAAATCACGTACGATTTGCGCTTGAGTGAAGTGCGCGTAAAGCCGCCAGCCTGTGAAATATAGTCCATGAAAGAACCACCACCACGGTACTTGACAGTAGTAGGAAACAGCAATTCACCCTGCAAGCGGACAGTTTCAAGGCGTTTGGGAATATCTATCAAGTCGCCATCTTGAAGAAAAATATCATCGCGCCCGCCGGGGTTACGAATAATTCGCGCCAAATCAATTCCTATTGCTTCTTGTTTATCTCTCACTACGACATCACCCTTAAATACGCCTTTTTTAGCATCGTCTGAAATCACCTCCGCGGCCCGGTTGCGTTGAGCCAGTTCTTCGTCTGAAAGCATAATTTTGCGGAGTAACGTAGCCCCGTTCACATAAGCCTGTGCCGTGAGTCCCCCCGCCCTTTTGATGATGTCGGAGAGGGTTTCGTCTTTGCTTTTGATACCATAAATGCCGGGGTTCACTACCTCACCTTTGAGTGTGATGAAAGTTTGCGGCTGATAGTTGGAGGCGGGTCTTACCAAAATCTCGTCGTAAGGCTCAAGCATAAAGCGACTATCGTCGCCGTCGAGGGTGAGGTCGCGGTTGATGTTGAAATTGAAAATATCGGCCACTTGCGCTTGTGCCGACTGTACGTTTACGTCGCGCTTACGGCGTACTACTTCAATATTTGAGGTAGCCGCTGACTCCTTGAAACCGCCCGATTGGATGATTGCATCTTCAAGCGACATGTTGCCTGTGTATGGCATGTTTACTTCTGGTCCACGGTTCACTTCGCCAATGATGCGAATGTAAGTTCCCTCTCTCAATTCAAACTTGGAGGGTACTAAGATTTGGTCTTCGCGCTGCAAAAGTAGGTCTTGGACTTTCCCGTTGATCATATCGCCCAAATTGACCGAAATGTTTTCTACCGACAAATCCTCGCGCGTCCGAATCACATTGATACGCCCCGTGAATGCTTCACCTGTCAGCCCATCGGCGTTTTTGATGAGTTGAAGCAGCGTTTTGTTTTGGTC
>JALOLW010000035.1 GCA_025455795.1 Spirosomataceae bacterium | reverse complement strand
AGGTGATATTTCGGGTATTCCACAAGACGTAAACTTCCGTACTTCGCCAGGAGCTTATCCTGCAGCTGGTGCTTACGATGATCTTACCTATAATGCTGCCGGAACACTCACGGCTTCTATCACTGGTAACACTGCCCCAAGACGCTCTGGCGACGGTATCACTCCTTTTATCACTAGTTGGATGACCAAGTTTTATCAGATAGAAGCGATTTTGTCGGGGATTTCACAAGGCAACGCCCGTACTTTGTTTGAGTCGGCCATGCGCGAGCAAATGGCCAAAGTGGTTTCGGTAGGTAGTGCTGCCGACGCGGCGGCTATTGCCCCAACCCCTGCGGCTATCAACGCCTACGTCAATCTCTATTTGAAACGCTATGATGATGCGCCTAACAACGCTCAGAAACTTAACGTAGTGTTGAAGCAAGCATGGTTCTGTAATATCGGCAATGGCCACGAAATGTACACGTCTTTCCGTCGTACTGGCTATCCAAACGATATTCAGAAGCCTATCAACCGCTTCCGTCAGTTCCCATTGCGCTTGCCACAACCACAGCAAGAGACTGACCTTAACAAAAATGCACCCAAAACTCCTCCTGCTTGGGATGCCGCAGAAGGGGCAATCTTCTGGGATGCTTTGAAGTTTAAGTTTCAATAATTAAAAATTACAAAAAAGATGAAAATCAAAAACATATTAAGTTCAACTCTTGCGGCAGCGCTGGTGGTGTTGGTGGCTTGCGAAAAGCCCGAACTGAACCCTAACCCCACCCCCGAAGGAAATGCAAGTGCTTTTGGTACGTTTATCGTCAACGGAAACCCTCAAAAAACACCTTTCAACACAAGTGCTGCGTTGAACCGTGGAGCTGACGCTTTGTCGCGCACGATGACGGCTTGGGCTGGGGCACCTGTTGAGGCTCAAATCCAATGGAACTCCATTGATAAAAGCGTCAATATCACGAAAATTGACATTTATGTGAGCTTTACTGAAGCCTACTTGTTGCCAGACGGTTCTACAACAACCGCCAATCACGGTAACAAACTCTTTGCGAGCCTCAGTAACCCTGCGATTTTGACGAATGTGAAGTTCAACATTCCTGTCGCACAAGTTTATGATTTGTTCAAAGCCAGCACCTTCAAGTACGACGGTAAAACCGATGCACAGGTATTCTCTGCGGCATCAAGACGCACCGTTGCTGCACCATTCTTGGGTGCGCGTACTGCTACCAATGGTAAAGCGTTGGCGGGAGATTTGTTTACATTCTCTTGGCGTTTGACAAGCGACAAAGGCTTGGTTTATCGCAGCTGGAGTCCGTCGGTTTGTACGGAGGTGCAAGGAGCCAACTGCTCTATGGCTTTGCGCGTAAACTAATCATCGCTCCACTCACTATCAATAGCAGCTTCTTCGGAGGCTGCTATTTTTTGTTTTGGCTTAGTCATCATCATATCAAATAACTATTTCGTAATTTTGGGCAAATCATAACGAATATGAACTCATTCAAAAAACTCGGGTTCTTGTCCATTTATTTGCTGATTATCTCCTCCAACGTCATCATCGTACTGACAGAAGGGCAGTTTACTTGGACGGGCGTATTGTTTGCGTACGTGTTTGTCCCTTTGATAGACGCTGTTGTCGGTAAAGACCGCGCCAATGCCCACAAAGAAGATTTTGAACGGCTAATGAATGACCGCTTTTTTGACGTGGTGCTGTACTCGCTTGTGTATGTGCATATTGGGCAGTTGTTTACGTCGGCGTTGGCATTGTATCGGTACGACATGAACGCCTTCCAGATAGCCGGCTTTGTGGCTTCTATCGGGATTTTTTCGGGAACCATGATCAACGTAGCCCATGAGTTGGGGCATCGAACCAGCAAAGTGGCCCAATTTCACGCTAAACTTTCCTTGATGACGGTGTGCTATATGCACTTTTTTATTGAACACAACCGCGGCCACCACGTGTGGGTTGCCACGCCCCTCGACCCTGCCACCGCTCGTAAAGACCAAACATTGTACGCTTTTTGGTGGCAAAGCGTGACGGGTAGCTGGAGAAGTGCGTGGAATATTGAGAAACGAACCCTCGAAAAAAACAACCAGCCGCTGTGGAGTCATCACAACCAAATGCTTTGGTTTATTATTCTGCCCATCGCGTTTTGCGGATTGCTGACAGGTACGGCTACGCTGCTTGTTGGTCGCTTGGCGTGGGAAGTAATCCCGTTTTTCTTTGGACAGGCGGTGATGGCGTTTCTGCTGCTCGAAACCATCAATTACATCGAACATTATGGCATTGTGCGCCGTGAGATAGCACCGGGCAAATATGAGCGTGTCAATCCCCTGCACTCGTGGAACGCCAATCACATTTTTAGCAATTTGATTCTTTTTCAACTCCAACGACACTCTGACCACCATGCCTACGCTTCACGACCGTATCAAGTATTGCGACATTTTGACGAAAGCCCGCAATTGCCTTTTGGTTATCCGCTCATGATTTTGATGGCTACGGTGCCGCCGTTGTGGTTTGCGGTGATGAACAAACGCCTGCAAGCATGGCAAGCCAACGCTTACGACGCTACGCACATCGCGCAGGTAGTGAAGCAGTTTGCGTAATCTCACCCAACCCCGAATAACTGATAACGAATAACTTATTATGTCTATCAAACGCATTGCTATTTTTGCTTCTGGTTCGGGGTCGAATGCCGAAAAAATCGCCCAATATTTTGCCCAACATCCTTCGGTTGAGGTCAGTCTTATCTTGTCCAACAATCCCCAAGCAGGGGTTATTGCCCGCGCTCGCAAACTGAACATTCCCGTGGTGCTGTTTGACAAAAAGACATTTACAGAAACTCAAAAAATTGTCGAATTGCTTCAAAATCAGCGCATTGATTTAGTGGTATTGGCGGGTTTTATGATGCTCATTCCTGAACCGATGGTACAGGCTTTTCCCCAAAAAATGGTCAATATTCATCCTGCCTTGTTACCTAAATTTGGCGGCAAAGGCATGTACGG
The DNA here is from genome assembly GCA_025455795.1 of Spirosomataceae bacterium. GTDB lineage: Bacteria > Bacteroidota > Bacteroidia > Cytophagales > Spirosomataceae > Runella. Next base: position 12,571 of record JALOLW010000035.1, on the reverse strand, counting down.
GCATTTTGTCCACGAAGCGGTGGTAGCAGCCCAAGAAAGCGAATCGGGCATCACGATTCATTACGTAAACGAACACTACGACGAAGGGGCCATCATCTTTCAAGCCTCCTGTTCTGTCTCCTCTACTGATACGTCCGAGAGCGTCGCTGCCAAAGTGCAAGTATTGGAGCATCAGCATTATCCTGCCGTCATTGAGCAGCTTTTGGCCTAAAAACTCCACGTATTTCGATTTTGATTGTAGGGTTCAAACGAGAACTTGATGCCGTTTCTTAGCCCAAAAGTATTGGATTGACCAATGACATAGTAAGCGCCCAATCGAATACGCTCCCGCCCGATTTTGAAGACGCGATTGAGACCAAAATACACCTCCGAATACTGAAAATTGCGCTCTGGTACGTACAAAAAACCTCCTCCTGCCATTTCGCGGATTTTGGTGCGGTTGAACAGCGGGATTTTGCTCGTCAAAAAGCCATTGAACTGATGCACGTAGTGTGATTCAAAATACCAATTGAAAACGGGAAAAGTCTGCGGAATGAGCTGATACGTAAACATCGCGGGTGAAAAAAAGTAATTGTCACCCCCGCGCATGTAAGTGTAGTCCATCACGGCGAGACTCGTTGTGTCCAGAAATTTCCCCGCACTGATACGGTACTCCGACGTACCGAGGATGCCCACGTTGAAAGTCTGCCGAATAGAGGCCGATACTTTGGCATAGACGTTGGTGTTTTTGCCCGAGACAGGCCATGCCCGCTCGATATTCGCGCTGAAAGTGGGGTATTTAGAGCCCAAAATCACCTTCTCGTTGGGTTCACGCAGGTAGAGCTGACGAGGCGTGTACTCAATCCCTATCAAAGTCCGATAGACGTGGCTCGTGGGAAACGCTTGGGGGGTATTGTTGGAAAAAACGCGGTCGCCCAGTTCGCCAAACTTAAAATCTGACAAGTCGCGGCGAATTTCGTAATAGGCTTGGGTGTTGAGATAGAGGCCATTCAGCAACTCTGTTCGGTGCGTGAGATTGATGTACTGATTTCTGTAAAAATTGCTCCTGAGCGCAATGTCACGGATAGTGGCCGCGCCGTTGATGACATTGAACCCCGACCCTACGGACACTTGGAGATTGGACACTTTGAGCGGGTTGTAAAAATAATTGACCGTCGTGAATCCTATCACGTCTTGGTTTTTGAAACCATAGCCCACGTTGGAATTGACCCAAAGCTGCTTTCGATTCTCAAAACGTTTGTAAAAACCCGCCCCGTAACGAATCCGCCAACCACCAATCGCCAACGGGTCTATCAATCCCAACACTGGGTCGAAGTGCCAAGTGATTTTCTTGGTTCGGTTGATATGCCCCATGCCGAGATAAATCACTTTGGGAAAAGTGATGCGGTTGTACTCTTTGTCAATCGAATCCAAATAGACTTTGGAGTTCATCAAGGCTTCGATGCGTTCTTTCTCTTTGATGACTTTTTGCTCGTCTTTGGTAAGCGGATTGGGTCGAATTTTGGCCCAAAACGTTGAGTCACGTTTGTAGGCATCGGCAGTAGTGAGGCCGACCTCGTCGCCAAAAAAGCGTTTGGGCAATGCCAAATCAAACTCAAAATCAGACTGAATTACGTCGGTTTTTCCGATTTTTTTTTGGCCTTCTTCTTTCACTTTCCACGTGTAAGTCACTTTGGTAGGCATCCACCGCCCTGCTATTTTTTCAAAGTGCTGCTCTACGCCAAATTCGTCGTAGCGGAGCAACCCGCGCTTGGTGAGGCGCAGGTCCACGTGTCGCAGCACCCACTGGTCTTCGACAACCTCAATCGTGCCTTCGTAAAGCGCATTGCCGAGTTCACGCGGAATAACCCGTATTTGATAAATCTTTTCTTTGCCGTCAAAATAATATTTCAACAACTGAAACCGATAACTCAAAAACGTCAAATCACTCAGCGGAGAGGTGATTTGATTGTCACCGATTTTGGCGATTTTTTGGTAATTTTGGTAAAAATCAAACTCTCCATCGGTGACAGATTTAAAAAACAGCGTGTTTTGGTCGCCGACACGCTTCACGGCTTCGCGTTCTTCTTTTTGCTGCCCCGTGCGGCTTTGATGACGGGTAAGCTGGCACTCAAAAAGATTCAACTTAGGAATACTATCTTTTTTGACGGTGGCTTTTTCGGCAGTTTTGAGGGCATCTTCGGGTTTGGGAGGTGTATCGTCGTCGGTTTTCTTGGGCGGCACTTTTTTGGTTTCGATGTTTTCAACACTTTTGATGTAAACTTTGGCTTTGTAGTTTTGGTATTGGTTCAAAACCGCGTCTTTGTTTTCAAGCACGTATTTGATGACTTCGTAGGAATAATCCTTCTTTTTGACCTTGACCACCACCTCGTCCAACTGCTTTTGGTCAATTTTCAGAAATACATTTTTGACCACGTCTTTTTCGGCTACTACTTCAAATACTTCCGTCTGATAACCCATCGAAGACACCGAAATGCGGTTGAGACCCTCCAAAAGTTTGATTTCGTATTTGCCGTCTTTGTCGGTGATAGTGCCCGTGTTGGCATTGACCACGCGCACGGTCGCGCTCACGAGGGGCTGATTGGATTCTGAATACACAAACCCCCGCAACTTGTAGAAATCTTGGGTAAAAGCGCAAAGAGAGGACAACAAAAGGCCGACACAAAATAGATATGTTTTCAAGGGGCTGTTTTGGGGAAAGAAAGTGGACATGATATGTGGTCTTTTGAAAACGTAGAGTTTACGGCTGTCATTGTGGTTAATGCAAAAATGGTTCAAAAGGTTGGCTGAATTGGGTTAATTTTGCCTCGAAATTAAAAATGGTGTCAAACAATTCGATACATTTATCGGTATAATCCTTGATTGTTACTTTCAACTTCCCCAAACAATATGCAAGCTGCTTTTATCGAAACCATCCACACTCCCGCCGTTGTCAAAGAAATCGAAACGCCCCAAGCGGGCGCGGGCGAAGTGGTCGTCCAACTCCACGCTGCCGCCCTCAACCACCGTGATGTTTGGATTCAGAAGGGTCTTTACCCAGGCATGAAACTCCCTACCCTGATCGGCTCCGATGGCGCGGGGGTCGTAACAAGCATCGGCGCGGGTGTAAGCAGTGATTGGGTGGGGCAAGCAGTCGTCATCAATCCATCGCTTGGCTGGGGCGACGACCCGCGATTTTACGGCAAATCGTTTCGGGTATTGGGGATGCCCGACGCGGGGACTTTGGCCGAATACATCAAAATAGAAGCCCGATACCTCTGCCCCAAGCCCGCGCATTTAAGTTTTGAGGAAGCTGCAGCGTTACCATTGGCAGGGCTGACGGGCTGGCGCGCGCTCGTATCGCGGGCGAGTGTGCGGGCAGGTGAGCGCGTACTCGTCACGGGTGCGGGGGGCGGGGTAGCGTTGTTTGTGGTGCAGTTTGCGGTGGCACTTGGCGCAGAAGTTTGGGTGACGTCGGGGTCAGATGATAAAATCGAAAAAGCGGTGGCATTGGGCGCAAAGGGCGGAGTCAATTACAAAAACGCCGATTGGGCCAAAAATCTTATTACGGCCACGGGCGGCGACCGCAGCGGTTATTTTGATGTGGTTATTGACAGTGCAGGTGGGCCGAATTTTGCCAAACTCATTGACGTAGCTGCCCCTGGTGGACGGATTTGTTTTTACGGTGGTACGACGGGCAATATCACTGACATTGTACCAGGCAAAGTGTTTTTCAAGCAACTCAACATCATGGGTTCAACGATGGGGACCGAGGGGGAGTTTGCCGACATGGTGCAGTTTGTCAATACCCACCAACTCCGCCCCGTCGTGGACAGTAGCTTTGCATTGTCCGACATTGAGGCAGCCCTGCGCTATATGGACGAGGGAACGCAGTTTGGCAAAATCGTGTTGAAAATACTATGACAACGACAATCGAAAAACAAGATATTCGCAAAATTAACGCGCCTGCGCTCAAAGACTGGCTCACACAACACGGCGAGCAGGGTTTTCGGGCGAAGCAGGTGAGTGAGTGGCTTTGGAAAAAATCGGCGACTTCGTTTGAAGACATGAGCAATCTATCGCTCAAAACACGCCAACTTCTTGATGAGCATTTTGCCATCAACGCCATCCAAACGGCCAAGTCGCAGCACAGCAACGACGGTACCATCAAGTCGGCATTTCGGCTGCACGATGGGCATTTGATAGAAGGCGTACTCATCCCCGCCGACGACCGCATGACGGCCTGTGTGTCGAGTCAAGTAGGCTGCTCGCTCACGTGCAAGTTTTGTGCAACGGGCTACATGGACCGCAAACGCAACCTCGACGCCGCCGAAATGTACGACCAAGTGGTGGCGATAGACCGTCAAGCCAAAGAGACTTTTCAAACACCTCTCACCAACATCGTCTATATGGGCATGGGCGAGCCTCTACTCAACTACGCCAATGTACTCGAATCGGTCGAACGCATCACTTCTCCCGACGGGCTGGGGATGTCGCCCAAGCGCATCACGGTGTCCACGGCGGGGATTGCCAAAATGATAAAAAAACTCGGTGATGACGAAGTAAAGTTCAACCTTGCGCTCTCACTTCACGCGGCTAACGACCAAAAACGCAACCAAATCATGCCCATCAACGAATCCAATTCGTTGAAAAACTTGGCCGAGGCGTTGCAGTATTTTTATCGAAAGACCAAAAACCGCATCACGTTTGAATACATCGTTTTTCATAATTTCAACGATACGCTTCAAGACGCGCGGGAATTGTGGGAATTTACCAAAAAAGTCCCCGCCAAAGTCAATATTATCGAGTACAACCCCATCGCAGAGGCCAATTTCAAAAATACCGAAGCCGACCGTTTGGAACAGTTTGCCAAATTTTTGGAGAGTAAAGACGTGGTTGTAAACGTGCGCCGCAGTCGTGGCAAAGACATTGACGCAGCTTGTGGTCAATTGGCCAATCGGGAGAAGGAATCGTAGAATTATATATCTTTCGCACACCGAAAGCCAACGTGAAAGAGGCTGGTTTCGGGAGTGGAAGAAGAGCGACCCGAAACCCGGTAGCCATGACACCATGATGGTTCACACAAAAAAGACCCGCCGCGTTCGGCGCGTTCAGTGCCGAGGTCGCTGTCCTGCGCGGGCGTCCGAAAAAGTGCTTCGTAGTTAAATTTCCAGTTGGATTGCCATTCCCATACATTGCCGCTCATATCGGTCAGTCCGAGGGGTGTTTTTCCAAATGTACCCACGGGAGAAGTGTAAAGAAACCCGTCTTCGTTGGAGTTTTTGACGGGAAATTTCCCCTGCCAAATGTTAGCGTTGTATTGGCCGTTGGTTTGGATGTCGTTGCCCCATGAGTATATGTTGCGGCTGTTTTGGGCGTTGCGGGCGGCGTGTTCCCATTCTATTTCGCAGGGGAGGCGTTTGCCAGCCCATTTTGCGTAAGCGTTGGCGTCATTCCACGAGACTTGCGTCACGGGGTGATTGTCGGGGGCAGGAGGGAAGTCAGGCCCCAGCGGGTGGTGCCACGTAGCTCCGTCTTTCAAAATCCACTGTTGATCGGTAGTTTCATCAATTATCCCTGCGTTGCCAAACGTCTCCGCTTCGGTTTTGAAGCCTGTTGCTTCCACAAACTTCCGAAACTCGGCCACCGTAACGGGGTGTGTATCCATCAAAAATGGTGTTACTTTGGCCCAAAAAGACGGGCGTTCTTGCGCCAAACCTTCGTCCGAACCCACCTGTACTATCCCACCTGGTACATACACCATGCCTGCGGGAGGGGCGATTTTGGTCGCGGCCACGGTCGTATCTTTGGGTTTGTCCAAACCGATGTAAACAACTGTGCGGGGCAGTTCCAGTTTTTTCAAGAAATCCTCGTTGAGCGCAACGGCCTGTGTGCTATTGACCGATGTAGTTTCTTCATTTTTTTGCGCCGACTGACAAGCAGCAATTGCTGCCGCACACACTATCAATAACAAAAGGCGAAGGTTGAATAGCGACTTCATTGGATTTGAGGAGGTTTGGAGAGGGTCGAGAGAAGTTGCCGCATGGATTTTTCGATTTTGGCGTAGGTTACTTCTTCTTTGGCTATCAACACAAAAGCTACATAAGCAGGTGGTTGATTATCAGGATTTTGGGTTAGTGAAAATTTGTTTTTTCGATAGGCTTCACGGCAACGGCGACGGAGGAGATTGCGCTGTACTGCTTTTTTGAAATTGCGTTTGGAGATAGAAAACAGCACCTGTGGAAGTGCGTGCGTGAGGGATTCTTCAAAAAGATAAAATACCTTAAACGGAAAAAGGTAGGCCGTTTGTACATCGGTCCTACCTTTTTCAAACAAACGGTCTATGATTTTTTTGCTACAAAGCCGTTCATTTTTTGGGAAAGTCTGTTTCATTAAGTACTGAGTTTTGATGAGCAGCGGCTCATTCCTTCAAACTCCCACCAAATGACTATTGCTTGTGACGCTTCTCGTCAGAAACGGTCAATTTCCAACGACCTTTTTTGCGGCGCGCTGCGAGTACTTTGCGACCGTTGGCCGATGACATACGCTCGCGGAAGCCGTGCTTATTGCGTCTTTTGCGGTTTGAAGGTTGATACGTGCGTTTCATTTCTTGTATATTTTGAGTCTTCTAAATACTTGTTTCCAAAAAAGAGTCCGCAAAGGTACGACACTTTCCGAAAGATTACAAACTATTTTTTGAAGTTTTTGGAAAAGTGCCGTGGGTACGTTGTTTACAAACAAAATTCCCTTTGTTATTCTCCAACAACAAAGGGAATTTTCGATGTCAAAAGTGTGGCGATGGACTACTCAGCCGAGCCGATTTTGGCGATTTGCTTATCCAATTCAAATTTGCCAGTCGGAGAGTTGGCATCAATCAAATCAAAGAGTTCTAAGGCGCGGCGGGCGTTTTTCTCTTCTTCGCGCTGCTCGGTTACGTACCACATCATAAAGTCTTCTGTCGCGTAGTCTTCGGCTTGGCGGCACTTGGTCACTATTTTATTGATGGCGTTGGTGACGGCGATTTCGCTTTGCAAAGCGGCTTCAAACACCTCACGCATAGAACCAAACTCTTGTTGCACTTCGCCTACCGTGGGAGTGATAGCTGCGCCGCCTACTTCGTTGATGTACTTGAAGATTTTGAGGCCATGCTCTCGCTCTTCGTCCGACTGCTTGTACATATAGGCTGCTGTATGCTCAAAACCGTTTTGGTCGAGCCATGAGGCCATTGCTAAGTATTTTTGAGAAGCCTCTGATTCCATTTTCACCTGCGCGTTCAGAGCGATTTCGATTTCTTCTTTCAATGAAGTACGCATTCTTACCAAATCTTTCATTGCTTTTATTGTGTTAGATGAGTTGTACAAAGAATCATTTTACAATATTACAATGTAAACGCGCATTTTGTTCGGTTAATGACAAATATGGAATCAGTCTAAAACAACGTAACTGCTACCCAACACTTCGTGCAGCATGCTGTGAAGGTCAAGGGAAAATTTGGTGCCGTTGAGCAAGTCGCGGAGTTGAATCAGTTCGCAGAGGGCAAAGCGATGGACAAAATTGTGAAGGGGGGCTTCGATAACCTCAAAGTCGCGGTCGTCGGAAAGGTCAAAAATCATCTCTAAGATGTCCACTTTATTGACCCGCCGCCGAAACGCAAAGAAATCTTGCACTCGAAAAGCCAAGACCATTCCGTCAAACTCTAAAAACAATTTGTCGGTGAGGTCGCACTGCCAAGTGCGGCCTTTTTTGGTTTCGTACAAAAGCGTGGTGTCGGGAGAATCGTACAACATGATTGCGTGTTTTTGACCCCACAAAATTGCGCATAAACTTTCTAAGAAGCAAATTTATTTGGAATAATTACAAATAACCTCCTCGTTCGATACCCAGCTCTAATCCCCGCAACTCCGCCAAGCCCCGCAAACGCCCAATAGCGGTGTAGCCAGGATTGGTTTTTTTGTTGGCATCGAGGTCGTCGAGCATTTTGTGACCGTGGTCAGGGCGGAAGGGCATTCGCAAATCAGAACGGCCTATTTGCTCGCGGCGGCGTTGTTCTTGGAGGAGTGCTTTCATCACGCCGTACATATCTACGTCGCCCTCTAAGTGGTTGGCTTCGTGGAAGTTGCCTTCGGCGTCGCGCTGCGTGGCGCGCAGGTGAATGAAGTGGATACGGTCGCCGAGGCGTTGTACCATGCCCACGAGGTCGTTGTCGGGGCGCACGCCGTAGCTTCCCGTACAAAAGCACAGGCCGTTGGCGGGCACGTCGCAAGCGGCGAGGATGGCTTGGGCGTCGGCTTCGGTGCTGACCACGCGGGGAAGTCCTAAAATCGGAAACGGAGGATCGTCGGGATGGATAGAGAGCCTGATACCAACCTCTTGGGCCACAGGCGCGATTTGACGGAGAAAATCGTAGAGATTTTGGCGAAGTTGGGCATCACCCACGTATTTGTACGTATCCAATACGTCTCTAAACTGCTCTACGGTGTAGCTTTCTTCGGAGCCTGGTAGCCCTGCGATGACGTTGCGCACAAGGCGCTGTACGTCAGTCTCTTGGGCCTGATTGAGCCATGCTTTGGCTTTTTGTTGTTGGGCATCGGTGTAGTGGTCAAACGCCCCCTTGCGTTGCAAGATATACAATTCAAACGCCGCAAACTCGGTGACATCGAAGCGCAAAGCAGTGGAGCCGTCGGGCATTGGAGCGTCTAAGTCGGTGCGGGTCCAATCAAGCACTGGCATGAAGTTGTAGCAAACCGTATCAATGCCACAAGCGGCCAAATTGACCAATGACTCTTGGTAGTTTTGGATGTATTGGCGGTAGTTACCAGAAGCTTTTTTGATGTCCTCGTGTACGGGTACACTTTCTACCACCGACCACGTGAGGCCCGCGTTTTCAATAAGCGACTTGTGCTTGTTGATTTCTGATTGGGTCCAGACTTGCCCGTTGGGAACATGGTGCAAGGCCGATACCACGCCCGTAGCTCCTGCTTGTCTTACGTCGGTGAGGCTTACGGGGTCTTTGGGGCCAAACCACCGCCAAGTTTGTTCTAATGCCATTTTGAAAAGCCGTTATTGGTTGATTGGGTATGTTGGTAAGATGATGACGCAAAATCCCCGCGTTTTCCCTGCGTAAAATGGCAGTTTTGGCTACTTTTGTGGACCAAACCCTTTTCTGATGCAAAATCGCCTACTTTCGCTTGATGTATTCCGTGGCCTGACAGTCGCGGCCATGATTTTGGTCAATAACCCTGGCGACTGGGGACACGTCTATGCGCCGCTGCTCCACGCCGAGTGGCACGGTTGTACGCCTACCGATTTGATTTTTCCGTTTTTCTTGTTCATTGCGGGGGTTTCTATCGTGTTTGCGATGGGGAAAAACAAGCCGTCGGTCTTCAAAATCGCCAAACGGAGCGCGATTCTCTTCGGTTTGGGGCTGTTTTTGAGCCTTTATCCCAAATTTGAGTTTGGTACTGTCCGCATTATGGGGGTGTTGCAGCGCATCGGGTTGGTGTTTTTTATTTGCTCATTGGTATTTCTATACACTACCCGCAAAACGCAGATTTGGCTCACAGTCGGTATTTTGGTAGGGTACTGCTTGCTGATGACCTACGTGCCTGTGCCTGACGTAGGCTATCCCAATCTCGCCCCCGAAACCAACATGGGTGCGTGGCTCGATCGCCTCGTTCTCACTCCTGACCACCTCTGGAAAAAAGCCAAAGTCTGGGACCCCGAAGGACTTTTGGGGACGTTGCCCGCCGTAGCCACGGGGCTGTTGGGAGTACTAACAGGTCAATGGCTCAAAACCGAACGTGCTATTTCGGAACGCATGACGTGGTTGTTTTTGGCAGGCAACGCGCTCATTATCATTGGTTTGATTTGGGATTTGGTGTTTCCTGTCAACAAAGCCCTCTGGACGAGTTCGTACGTGTGTTACGCGGGTGGCTGGGCCATGGTGGGCCTTGCTATTTGTTATTGGCTTATTGATGTGCAGGGGTATCGCTCCTTCACTACCGTGCCGTTGGTATTTGGTGTCAATGCCATCACGGTCTTTTTTCTGTCGGGGGTGATTCCACGGACAATGAGTTTGATTCAAATAGACGGCAAAGACGCCAAAACCTATTTGTACGAGTCGTTCATTGCACCGCTGTTTGCCAACGCCTACAACGCCTCTTTGGCAGGCGCATTGATATTTCTGGCGATTTGGTTCGTGATTTTGTACCTGATGTACAAGCAAAAGATATTTGTGAAAGTGTAGGGTGAAAAGAATGGACTGTTTCCAAAAAAAGAATGGACAACTTTCAAAAAGTTGTCCATTCGCTCATTTTTTTGACACTTTTTGATAATCGTCGGGGGTGTCTAAGTCTATCTCCCCTCCCTCAAAATGCACTAAATGTGCTTCGTCTAAGTGGCTCATTAAGATGGATTTAGCTCCTTTGTCGCCTTTTAAATCCAGCAATTCTTCAAAATACGGTCGGGTAAACAGCACGGGTACGCCTACTTGCCCCGCATACTGACAGGCGACGATGGGGGCGTTTTTGGATTGGTACTCGTCCAATATTTTTTCCAACAACGCCACCGAAAGATGGGGCTGGTCGCATACCAAAAACAGCACCGCGTCTATGTCTTTGTAAGTCATGTACATGCCTATAAGCCCCATTTTGACCGACGACGCCATGCCTTCATGCCAAGTAGGATTGTCTATGACTGTGAGCGGAAGCCTCACAATTTCGGGGGCGATTTGAGGTTTGTGAGCACCTATTACCAATACCACGGGGTAGCAGTCGGTAGCCAATGCGACTTCGGCAGTACGTGTGATGAGGCTTTTGCCTTCGATTTGGAGCAACTGTTTGGGGCTTCCCATGCGCTTGGACTCGCCCGCTGCCAAGATGATGATACCTACTTTTTTCAATGAGTGAATGTACTAATGATGAATGACTGAGTACTAATGATGAATACCTACTGCAAACCGCCTACTATTTGTGTCCAATCATACCCTACTTCGGTCAGAAACAGCCCTTCGGCGGGGGCTTGGGCGGCGGCATTTTGGCGGTTTTTGGAAACAATGATTTGCTCAAACTGCCCCACTGTCAGCTTGCCTTGCCCTACTTCGAGCAGCGTACCGACGACGGCCCGCACCATGCCACGAAGAAAGCGATTGGCTTTGATGTGAAAAACAAGCGTATCGTTTTGTTCGTGCCAAAAAGCGTATTCAATTTTGCACAAAAACGTTTTTACGTCGGTATGCGTTTTGCTAAAACATTCAAAATCTTCGTGTTGGGGCAAAAGCGCAGCGGCTTCGTTCATCAAAGCAATGTCCAACGGGCGGCGGTATAGACAACCCAACCCCGTTAAAAAGGGGTTTTTGTGGCGAAACAACCGATACTCATAGCAACGGTGCGTGGCATCAAAACGACTGTGGGCTTCTTCTTTGACGAGGTGTAAAGCTTTGACCGCCAACTCATATGGCAAAATACTATTGAGCGCGTGAACGATACGGTCGGGCTGACCGATGGGCTGCTCAATGTCAAAGTGAGCAAACTGCTGCTCGGCGTGTACACCCGTATCGGTGCGACTACTCCCCGTGAGACGAACGGGTGTCCGCAAAATGGTTTGCAGTCCTTTTTCGAGGGTTTCTTCCACACTGACCGCGTTGGGCTGCCGCTGCCACCCGTGAAAGGTTGTTCCTTTATAACTAACTTCGATAAAATACCTCATGACTAACAGTCCGTTATTTGTTATTGAGGTGATGGACTAAATCCGTGAAAATCCGTTAGATCCTTTGAATCCGTGTTCCATTGTTTGAGGGAAACGTCAAAGTAGGCCACGACTATTTTGGTTATGACTCCGTTACAATCCTAAAAACCCCCGTTTCGAGCGTGAGTCCGGGGCCAAAAGCACAACTGAATACGTGTTTGCCGTGGTCAGTGGGTGTGCGCTCGGCCAGCAATCGCTGCAATACAAACAGCACCGTACACGACGACATATTGCCGTATTCGCGCAGAACGTCGTAAGCGTAGCGGTTATCGTCGGGTGATAGGTGAAGTTGTTTTTCGGCGGCTTCCAAAATCGCCCGTCCGCCTGGGTGAATGGCATAAAAATCAATTTTTGGCAGTGTAGCGTGGCTTTGAAGTCGAGTCAAAAGCTGTCCGAGTCCCCCCTTGACCAACTTGGGAATGTACGAACTTAGTACCATCTCAAACCCAAAATCACCTACGTTCCAAGCCATGTCTTGTTTGCCTTGTGGCAGTAAATCACAGTAAAACTGTTTGCCTTGTGGCAGTAAATCACAGTAAAACTGACTCATTTCCAGTGCCATACCACGAGGTGTACTTTCTATCAACACCGCCGCCGCCCCGTCGGCAAAGAGCGCGTTGGAGAGCAGGTAGTTTTCGTCGTTTTTTTTCTGAAAGTGAAGTGTACACAGTTCGATACAGACCAATAGCACTTTGGCAGTAGGCTCGGCTTTTACGATGGCATGGGCCATTTTGAGGCCATTAAACGCCCCATAGCACCCCATAAAGTTGATGGATGTGCGTTGGGTTTGATAGGGCAGTTCCAATGCCTCTACCAACTCAATATCCAGCCCCGGGGCATACATACC
>JALOLW010000384.1 GCA_025455795.1 Spirosomataceae bacterium | reverse complement strand
AGAAGGGGGGAGTGGGAATATTTCCCCTAATGGATTTACTTGTAGTGTATCAACAAGTGGTTTTCTGCGAGTAAGAGCGCATACAAGCAACCAATGTGTCAACGGGGAGGCTTACGTTTTTTATCTGCTCAATGGCAGTGGGTATCGTATGGCTTCGCCCAACCCTACCAAAGGTGATAAAGTCAAGGTTGAATTTGTGGACAAACAATTGGCCGATGATTTGCTAAACAGTATGGTGCTTTACAACGAAAAAGAGAAAGTAATGTGGTCGTTTGACAAAGCATCCGCCAAAACTAATAAGCACTTCAAAGACAAAGATTTTGTAGAAATCGAAACCAAAGATTTAAGCAAAGGGCTTTATTATCTACACCTACAAATCGGCGAGAAGAAATACATAGAACGCTTGGGCGTGGAGTAAGAGAGCAAACATTCTTTTTTTTCAAAAATACCCTGCTTTTGAGTGGGGTATTTTTGTTGTGGAAAACGCTCTCAAAATTTAAGGCAATGGACATCAAAGCCTTTGAACCGATGCGGTTTGGGTGATTTTTTACGTTTTTGTATATCGCCGAAACTCCCGTGTCCAGTGGTACGCCCCAACAGCCGCGATAAAACAAAACGCCAAATACAGCAGCGAATACAGTTTTACTTCTTTGACATAATACATGTACGTAGCGATGATGTCCACGAATAGCCACACGTACCACGCTTCGATTTTTTTGCGAATCAGCATAAACGTCGCCACAATACTCATCACCGTTGTGAAAGAATCCATGTACGGAAACGCACTCGGTAGGCTGAACAAATGCGGTAGCCACTCGTGAAGGTTTTTGGCAAAATTTCCCATCAATAGGGTAGCGCCAAGCCCTCCTATGCCGAATACAAGCTGCTGACCAATAGAGAGTTGAGTGATACGAAGTTCGTTTTTGTCGTTGGCTTCTTGCGTTTTGGGGTATTTCCATTGCCACCAACCGATGAGATTGGTAACGAAAAAAAACACCTGCAAAAACATATCGGGGTACAACTGAATTTGGTAAAATAGCACGAATGCCAACGATACATTGAGCAAGCCCACTATCCAGCTCCACACGTTTTCTTGGGCCGATAACCAAACCGCTACCGCCCCCGTGACAGTCGCCCAAAATTCGAGGTGACTCATCTTGTAGCCCAAGAATTCAAAAAAAATCACATTGATGTCGAAAAAATCCATGACAATATCGCTATTTTGCAAAGCGTACCCTATGATGTCCGTTCAATCCATTCAATATTATGGCAAAAACAACAAAAACCAAAAAAGAAACAACCGAAGCCCCAAAAAAAATGGCTAAAAAGGCAGAAGTAGTCGCAGAAGCACCTGCGGCACCCGTGCCTTACACGCGCTTTTCTGATTTTGATATTTATTTGTTCAAATCGGGCAAGCACTTCAAACTGTACGAAAAACTCGGTTCGCACGTGGTAGAACACGACGGCGTGATAGGGACGTACTTTGCCGTGTGGGCCCCCAACGCCAAGTACGTGTCGGTGATTGGTAACTTCAACGGCTGGGAAAAAGGTAGCCATCCGCTCACCGCTCGCTGGGACGGCTCTGGGATATGGGAAGGTTTTGTGCCGCACATTGGTCGCGGCGAAGTCTATAAATATTTCATTCATTCTCACCATCAAGACTTGAAGCTCGAAAAAGCCGACCCCTTCGCGTTTTGGTGCGAAGTAGCCCCTCAAACGGCCTCTATCGTGTGGGATACGTGGTACGAATGGCAAGACGAAGCATGGATGCGCGAGCGGCGTAAGCACAACGCCCTCAATGCGCCCATGTCGGTCTATGAAGTACACCTCGGCTCGTGGATGCGCGACCCTGCCGACCCGAAGCGGTTTTTGAGCTACCGCGAAATCGCCGACAACCTCGTGCCTTACGTCAAAGAAATGGGTTTCACGCACGTAGAGTTTATGCCTATCATGGAGGCCCCTTATCCGCCTTCGTGGGGCTATCAGATCACAGGCTATTTCTCGTGTTCGTCGCGCATGGGCAATCCACAAGATTTGATGTATCTCATCGAAAAACTCCACGAAGCGGGCGTGGGTGTCTATATGGATTGGGTGCCGTCGCATTTTCCCGGTGATGCCCACGGGCTATTTATGTTTGATGGTACACACCTCTACGAACACGCCGACCCGCGCAAAGGCTACCACCCCGACTGGAAAAGCTATATCTTCAACTACGGTCGTAATGAAGTTCGCTCGTTTTTGGTTTCCAACGCCCTCTTTTGGCTTGATCGCTACCACGCCGACGGCCTGCGCGTAGATGCTGTGGCTTCGATGCTGTATTTGGACTACTCGCGCAAGCACGGTGAATGGATTCCCAACGAGTTTGGCGGACGAGAAAACTTAGAGGCTATTTCTATTTTGCGCGAAATGAACGAAGCTGTTTTCAAGGAATTTCCTGATACCCAAACCATCGCCGAAGAGTCCACGGCTTTTCCGGGGGTCTCGCGCCCTACTTATTTGGGTGGTTTGGGCTTTGGCATGAAATGGATGATGGGCTGGATGAACGATACCCTCAAATATTTCGAGAAAGACCCCATGTACCGCAAGTGGCACCAAGACCAGATTACGTTTAGTTTGGTGTATGCGTTCTCCGAAAACTTCATGTTGCCCCTCTCGCACGACGAGGTGGTGTACGGCAAAGGCTCGCTTATCGGCAAGATGCCCGGCGACGAATGGCAGCGTTTTGCCAATTTGCGCGTTCTCTTTACCTACATGTACACCCACCCGGGGACGAAGTTAGTCTTTATGGGCGGGGAGTTTGGTCAAAGCCGCGAGTGGAATTTTGAACAGTCGCTCGATTGGCACTTGTTGCAGCAGCCTACACACAAAGGCATCAATGAGTGCATGAAAGCCCTCAATCAACTCCTCCGCACGCAGCCTGCCCTGCACGACCACAATTTCGCGCCCGAAGGCTTCGAGTGGATTGATGCCCAAGACCGCGAAAACTGCATCGTAGTCTATGAGCGTAAGGGGCTTTTGCCCAAGGATTCGTTGGTGGTGATTTTGAACATGACCCCTATGCCACGTCAAAACTACCGCATTGGCGTACCCGCCGAAGGCAAGTGGCAGGAGGTGTTCAACAGCGACTCACCCGAATACTACGGTAGCGGTGTGAAAAATACCAAGCCCATCGCCACTGACCCCGAAAAATGGCACAATCGAGCGCAATCCATCACCCTAACTATCCCGCCACTCGCTGCGATTGTGCTGAAAAAAGTGTAGTAGCTTGAAATTTTTACGGCTTTTTTGGCGTTGGTGTTTATGGTAAATCAACACATCACCATTAAACATACAATGCCATGAAAGAACGAATTTTGACGATTTTAGAAGAGTTTGGCGTAGAATCAAGTGCCATAAAAGGCAACGTTCACTTTGTCAAAGACTTGGGTTTTGATAGCTTAGACACCGTGGATTTGATGATGAAGCTTGAGCAAGAATTCGGCATCCGCATCCCCGACGAGGATTACAAAAACCTTGTCACGATGGACCAACTCCTCCAATACCTCGAAGAAGAACAAGGTGTTTTAGCTGAATTGGCGTAAGGAACTAACGAGTCAGTTTAGGGGGTCTCTTTTTAACTTTGCATCTTGCCACTCGGTGATTTTGTTCAAAATTGCTTCCCTTTTTTTATGAATAATACGACACCATCCATTCCGACTCAGCTTCGTTATTGTCCAAAATATCAAAGGCTTGTGTTACTTTTTAATGACTAAGTACTGTTTGAATTTGGCAATGAAAAACTGGAAGATTTGGATTGTTTCAGTTGGTAGATTCAATCATCTTCCTTGACAACAGTACTGACTTGTTCTAATTTACTGTTACGTTCAGCTTGTAAAAAAGAGCAGAAGAAAGTCTTGTTATGGATATTTTTAGATTTAGATACGGTGAAAATTTTTTGTAAATCATAAGACTTACGCAAAAGAAGTAGATTCTGAGTCAATTGCTGAATCATTTACTGATTGAAGAGGGATTTTTTAAGATTCGTCAAAATCGTAGCGAACTATTTGCGTAGCAACTGAAAACCAATCGTGACGGCGAACCTTATATCGCGTACCTGTTGCAATCGTACATTGTCAAGTTCGAGTACCTCCAAATGTTGTAGTTCCTCGTCATTAAAGCGGCCCGATGGCTACGGATTTGTTCGATTTGGTGGTTGATGCTACGGGCATCATTCGACTGCCCTTTGACCAATCCCTTGTCACTGTTCCATAAGTGAGGCACAATA
>JALOLW010000383.1 GCA_025455795.1 Spirosomataceae bacterium | reverse complement strand
AAATAGCACATGAACTGCGGGTTGGTCACGAAGGTTTCGCCAAAAATCAGCATGTTGGGGTATTCGTCCAAAATCGCTTGGTTACAGCGGTTCATAAACAGCATATCGTTGTACTTGTAAGTGTCTATGCGCCAGCCGTCCAACTGAAACTCTTCGGTGCTCCATATCGCGTGTTGAATGAGGTAATTGGCAAAAAATGGGTCGCGCTGATTGACGTCGGGCAGAAATGGCATAAACCAACCGTCGGTGAGCAGTTTACGGTCGGCGTCGCTGCCGGTGGGGTCGAGGACAGTCTGCTCTTTGTGGTTAGACCCCGTATAAGAAGGCCAATGATTGAACCACGTTTTGGAAGGCTGGTCTTTGAACAGCCAACTGTCTTCGGAGAGGTGATTATAGACGGCATCTTGAATGAGTTTCATGCCGCGTTGGTGCAGGGCGGCGGCGAGTTTTTTGTAACCGTCGTTGCCCCCAAAACGCTTGTCTATGGCGTAGTGGTTGGTGAAGTGATAGCCGTGGTAAGCGGCCTGCATGTTGCCGTGTAGTTCTTTTTTGAGTCCCGTGTTGTTTTCGACCACGGGCGTGTTCCAAATCGCGGTTACGCCCAAATCTTGTAAATAGCCGAGTTGATTGATAATACCCTGAAAATCACCGCCGTGGCGTTTGAAAGGGTTGTTTTTGTCGGCTTCTTTGTCAATCATATCGGCGAACTTATCGTTGGTCTCGTCGCCGTTGGCGAAGCGGTCGGGCATGATGAGATAGATGAAATCGGCGGGGGTGATGGCACGGGGCTGGTGCCGCTTGGCAGCAAGGACGTAGTTTTGGGTATTTTTGAATTTGCCGTTGCTAAACACCAACTTCATCGTACCGGGTTTGGCGGCTTTGCTGATTTCCAAATCCACAAAAAGATAGTTGGGATTTTCGACTTTGTGGGTCTTGACGAGTCGCACGCCTGGGTGGGCAAGACTCACTTTTGAACTGGCGATATTGGGGCCATAAACCAACAGTTGCAGCTTGGGGTTTTTCATGCCTACCCACCAATTGGTCGGGTGAATGTGCTGAATGTCAGGATTTTGACTAAACACCAACGGGCCTCCCAAAAGAAGCAAGAGCCATAGCATAGAAACTTTTTTCATCGTAGGTTGTAGATGCGCTGAGGCGCGGATTGTTTTGTTTATTGTTTTTATGAGTGATTAAGCAGGAGTCAAATTGCGGACGGCATCGGCGATAAAATACTTGGCAAAATGCAGCATGGCGACGATTTGTTTGGCTTCTTTGGGGTCGGTGGCACGAAGGCCGTCTGACAGAGCGTATTTGTTTTCGTCAAACACCACAAAAAACCACAAACGTCCCGTCACAAAACAACCCAAAACGGGTAAATTATTTTGATTAAGGGAATAGGCGGCTATCATTTCCGAAAGCAACTGCCCCGACGGGGAGGTTGAATGACGGGTTTCTTGTTTGTATTCGTGAATAAAAAAATACGGTGGTTTGGGCATTTCATAACCTTTGGCTACTACAAAATCTACTACTCCCCCCAGTTCTACCTGATTTACTTTGGCCTTAATGAATCGTTGGGTAAAAAGGCTCACACCTTCGACTTCGTTGAAGTCCACCAGACGTACAAATGGGGCAATAAACTGAAATTTGAGTTCGTCTTCGTTCCAATATTCTACTCTTCTGAACAAATCCCAAGCTAAATCATTGATATCTTCTATTTCTCGTTCCGAAAAATCGTAGGTAGCATTGAGCCAAGTAGTCAGGAGCGGGCTATCAAAAATCCGCTTGATACCAAAGGTTTCTTCCAATTCTTGGGTCCGCCAATTTTCAAAACTTCTCATTTTGTCTTGTTATTTGTTCCAACAAAATTGCAAAAAATATCGGGAAGTTTTTACACAGATAGGCACAAAACGCTAAACTTCCTAACTTTGCACTCAAGATAGAATTGTCAAATCTTGCTGGATTTGACAATTCCGAACCAATCCACAAATATCGCATGATTGCAGTAATTTTTGACATGGACGGCGTTATCGCCGACACCAACCCTCACCACCTCGTTGCTTGGCATCAGTTTTTGGCAAAATACGGCATCCACGCCACTGACCAAGAAATGCACGAGCATATGTTTGGCAAGCACAATTCTTACATTTTGGAATATTTTTTCAAACGTAAAATGAGTGGAGACGAACTTCATAAGTTACAATTTGAGAAAGAAGCCATGTTCAGAGAAATTTATACACCCATCGCCGAGCCGATTGCGGGGCTTTTGACTTTCATCGAAGATTTGAAACGTCAAGGAGTCAAAACGGGGATTGCAACGTCGGCCCCCGTGGAAAATTTGGAGGCGGTTTTGTCCAAAATCCCACTGCGGGCGAGCATGGAGTCGCTGCTGTCGGAGCAGGACGTGACGCGCCACAAGCCGTTTCCCGATGTCTATCTCAAATCTGCCGTCAATTTGGGCATTGCTCCCGAACGGTGTGTGGTGTTTGAAGATTCGCGTTCGGGCGTACAGGCAGGACTCAATGCGGGCATGAAAGTCGTAGGTGTTACCACCACCTACTCACCCGAAGAACTGCCCCCATGTCAAGCATATATACCTGATTATCAAAACATTGACTACAGTTTCATAGAAGCACTCATTAAGATTTGACAATTTTCACTATGACGTTTTACAAAATTGTCAAATCTCTTAAAAGACGACTATGACTACACACCTCAAAACATATTTTACTCATTCGAGAAGTATCGCGTTGGGCGCGGTGTTTTCTTGTTTTGGTTTTTTGTTTGGCAACTGGGTCACGTTGATTCCTTATGTTAAGGCAAAGTTTGGTTTTGACGACGCCCAACTTGGACTGCTGCTGCTCAGTATGCCGTTGGCGGCCACGATGTCCAACCCCATCGCCACGCTCGTTATCAGCCGTTTCGGAATGCGTCAAACCACACTTTGGGGACTGGTAGCCATGTCTTTTGCCTACATTTTACCCGTTCAAATGTCCAGTATCTGGGCCACAGCTTGTGCGTTGGGCGTGGTAGGCTTGACGCTTTCTATCACCAACGTAGCCATGAATACCTGCGTCACTTCGGTGGAGCGGCAAGAAGGAATTTTCATCATGTCCACCTCACACGGGATGTTCAGCATGGGTGGTATGGTTGGCTCGGCGTTGGCGAGTGTACTGATAGGAATGCGTACCGCGCCATCTATACACGTTTTGATAGCTTCGGGTTTGGTTTTGATGGTGCTGTTGGCCGTCTGGAAAACCATCTTGGGTATTTTTGAAGAAAAGATTGTGGCGGCAAGCAGTTCGAGCAAATTTGCCTGGCCTACGCCCGTTTTGTGGGGAATGATTGCGATTTCGCTCTGTACCAACATCACCGAAGGAGCCATGTCTGACTGGACCGCCGTCTATATGCGTGAAGTGGTCGTTGCCAATGATTTTTACATCGGTTGGGGTTTTGCGAGTTATGCTTTGTTGATGGCTACGGGGCGTTTCCTGGGCGACACGATGATTCCCCGCTATGGTCGCCGCCGACTGCTCGTTGGAGGTGGCATTTTGGCCGCTTTGGGTATCATATTGGCGGTTTTTCTACCATTTACTTTTTCAGCGATTACGGGTTTTGCCCTGGTAGGGTTGGGAGTATCGTGTTGCGCGCCTATTTTGTACGGCAGTGCCGCCCGTATTCCTGACATGGCCAAGGGTGCAGGTTTGGCGACCCTCAACACGTTTAGCATTGCGGGTTTTTTGGTAGGTCCTGCATTGATAGGGTTTGTATCCAACGCGGTCAATTTGGCTTTTGCCATCGGTATTGTGGCTGTTTTGGCAATGCTTTGGGCGTTTTTGTCCAACAAAGCCAAGTTGTACTAACGAAACAAAAATAGATTTATGGCAAAGATGGAAAAACAGCAAAGATACAGTGGGAGAACGTCTTGGGCGATGTCGTCCAAAAACTGGCCATATATGCTGTGGGTCATTGTGGCGGGGATTGTATTGGTGCATCGGATTGTGGCTTGGCAAGACTTAGAATTTGGCGATGAAACTACTTACCTTGGGTCTGGACTCACATTTAGTATTCCGTTTGCGGGCGGCGTTCAGTGGGGGCCGCTCTACGCCGCTTGGTACGCTTTTTGGCATTTGTTCATTCCCGACACGTTGGATTTATACTACTTCAACTGGGCTCTTTTGAGCGTTTTGGCGGGGGTCGCGGTATTTGCTTTTTTGAGGTCTTTGGGAAGTCATGCACTGTTCAGTGCGTGGATAGCGGTGTTATTTTTGTTTTCTAAT
>JALOLW010000382.1 GCA_025455795.1 Spirosomataceae bacterium | reverse complement strand
GATTTTTAGATTAGACACCTTTGCGGAATGCCGCCCCAGTCGCCCCACGGCCTCTTGCAAGCCAGCCCCCGTGTAGTATCGCAACTGTTGTCGCAAAATCGAAAAACCCGCTTAGACTTGCATCTAAGCGGGTTTTGTGGAGAAGATGGGATTCGAACCCACGGCCTCTTGCATGCCATGCAAGCGCTCTAGCCAGCTGAGCTACATCCCCGATAAAGGACTGCAAAGATGCGGGGTCGTTTTGACTTTTGCAAACGTTTTCAGTAATAAACATCAATTTTTTGGTCAGAGAGCGCGTTCAAGACTGTTTTTGAGCGACTTAGCAGCGTGGCGTCATCGGTAAAAGGGTTTTCGCGCAGGTGAAGTTTTTTGAGATTGGGCATTTGCAATACCTGCGCGGGTACTTCGCTGAGGTTGTTGTAGCTTGCGTCAAGATCTTCTACTTGCGTCAGTTGGCCGATTTGGGGCGGTAGCGTACTGAAACGATTGTGGCCGATGTCCAAAATCTTCAAATTCCGAAGTCGCCCGATGCTGCGGGGGAGTTGTTCGAGTTTGTTGTGGTGGATGTAGAGCGTTTGAATACGTTTGAGGCGACCTATTTGGGTGGGTAACACCTCAAAAGAATTGTGCGACAACGCCAACTGTTGCAGTCGCTTCATGCGCCCCAGCGACTTGGGCAGGGTCGTTAGGCTGTTGTAATAGACATCCAACACTTCCAGTCGTTTGAGTTTGGCAATGCCTTTGGGCAGGCTTTGCAGTTCGCAGGAGTATAGGTTGATGTCTTGCAAACGGCGCAGACGGCGAAAACTGCCGTTTTGGAGTTGGGTGAGTTTGTTGTAGCCCAACCACAAGCTCGTGAGGCGTTTGCATTGGCGCACAGTCGCGGGTACATCCACGAAGCGATTGCCCTGAATGTTCAGGATTTTGAGGGTTTTGTTGGGCGAAAGTTGGAGGCTATCTTCGGTAAGAAGGTTGTTGTTGAGCCACAGTTGGCGGAGTTTGGGCAAGCGGGTGAAGTCAAGTTGTACGCGCGTGAGTTCGTTGGCGGCAAGATTGAGTTCCTTCATATTGGCAAACTTATAAATCAGTTCGTACGGAACAGCTTTGAGTTCCAACTGATTCAGTGCCAGCACCTTGACCGTATCGGGGCGCGTAGTGGCGAGGGCTTGCTCGATGGTGTTGATGGTACTATCGCCTTTGGGCGTTTGACGCAGCAAACCCACTGTCATCATTTGGTACAATATCTGCGGAGTAGCGGTGGGGTTGGAAAAAACGTACTTATCGAGATACACCTGCAACGAATCGCGCAGCCGCTGCTCCGTGAGCGGGTTGAGTTTGCCTTCGACCGTATAAAACACATAGTCGCATTTACCTTTGGGATTGATATAAAATTGCGCCATGATGCCCGCGTTGTCGCCTTTGCTGCGGAGTTTTCGGGCCAGCCCATTGACCCGCATCAAAAACTGCTGCTGTGATTTCAAAGAGGTCTCGGGGACCATCCTGACCCCTTTGAAGGGGATGTTGTAGGTGCTATCCAGCTTTTTGATGTCAATGCCGTTTTGAGCCGCTTCTTCGTTGGTCATGATTTTGACCTGCCCAAAGGCTAAAGTGCTACTCAACAAACAGAAGATAGTAAGTTTTTTCATTGTCGTAGTTGTTTTCAGCGACGGCATCGCTTGAAGCGATACCGTCGCTCTGTTTTTTTTATCTAACTACGAAAATGCAGATAAAATTATATTTATCAAAACTTTTTATAAAAGAAAATTTTATATTCTATCTCGAAAGCCTTCCTGAAGTGTCGCCACCCGCCAATTTTTCGACTTCTTCGACGCTGACCAAGTTAAAATCTCCTTCCACGGTATGCTTCAAAGCCGCCGCCGCGACGCCAAAATCCAACGCTTTTTGGACGTTGTGTTCGTAATAATCATAGCCGTACAAAAAGCCCGCAATAAACGCATCGCCGCTTCCGATGCGGTCTATGATGTGGTGGAGGTCGTGCGAGATGGTTTTGTAAACGTGCTTACCGTCAAACGCCCTGCCGCTGAGTTCGTTGTGCGAGGCACTGAGCGATTTACGCTTCGTATCCACAATCAGTTTTACGTTGGGACACCGCTCCATCACCTGCCGCATCGCCGATTCCCAGTTGCTTTTGGCGCCTTCTTTGGGCAAAATCCCAAACAAATCTTCGGCATTGCTCGTGCCACACACGATAAAATCAGCCTGTTCGACCAATTCAGGCATCACTTCTTGGGGTGTTCTGCCCCACCGCCACAGTCCCTTGCGGTAATTGACATCTGCCGATACTTTCACGCCCATTTTTCGGGCGGTTTTAACGGCGGTCAAACAAGTCTCCGCCGCGCTTTCTGACAAAGCGGGCGTAATACCTGTAAAGTGAAACCAATCCGCTCCTTGTAGGATTTGTTCCCAATCGAAGTCGTCGGGGTGTAGCGTACAAAACGAA
Source organism: Spirosomataceae bacterium (assembly GCA_025455795.1). GTDB lineage: Bacteria > Bacteroidota > Bacteroidia > Cytophagales > Spirosomataceae > Runella. The sequence goes on along the minus strand of JALOLW010000382.1, from coordinate 4,271 downwards.
TCGTTGAGGCGGTCATAAATCACCTGACTCGCGCGGGCATTGGCCCCGTTTTCGACAAAATAAAGCCCCAAACGCTCGCCGCCGTAACGAATCGCCGAGGCGTCCAGTCCAAATTTACGGAGGTACATCGTGGCGGCTTGTCCGATGTCGTTTTGAGGAAAGCGGGTGGCATGTACGGCTTGTACATCCCACTGCGCGAGGGCAATGCCTACGTTGGCCTCTCCGCCCGCGTAAGTAATATCAAAACTGTGCGTCTGCGAAAAACGCGCAAACCCTGGCGGCATGAGCCGCATCATAATCTGACCGAAAGTGACAATTTTTTTCATATCTAATTTAAAGGACGCTTGGCGGCCTTTTTTCCCCTGCGTTTTTCTGCTTGTTTTTTGAGCCAATGGTAAGAATCCGTAAAAATGGCACTTTCGGTTGTAAAACCAAAGCTATAATAGGGGCCGTTGTAATTGGTAGGGAGATTTTGCTGAAAAATAGCGTACCGATAGCCACCTTGGACCATCAAACCCACCCAACGAGTAGCTTTCCATTTAAGAAAAAGTCCCGCTTGGGCAGGCACAAAAACATCAGTCCGCCGCCAAAGCATCAAATCGTTGAAGATATTTTGGTCCACGCTTTGCGTAGCACCGATACCCAACTCGACGGGCGTACTAAACCGCCACCGCTTATTTTCGATGATATTAGGCCAGTACATGAGGCTAAAATAGTACAAGTCTGTTTTGGTGTAGTAGCCCAAATTGATGCGCTTGGAGGCATCTTTGCGAAGGTCAATGAGGCGGAGTAAAGAGTTGAAAGTGAGCCAATAATATCCCAAAGTAAGTTCGCTGCGATTGCGTCCAAACTTGATACCCGTGTTCACGCCCCAGATGTTTACTATTTTTTTGTCAATAAACGAGCTACGAGCGTCCCAGTTGATGGTATAAGTGAGTTTGGGAGGTCTCCGCACGCTGTCTTTTTGGGCAATACTGAGCGTATCAGATGCTTTTACGACAACAGAATAAAGCCAAAATGAGAAAAAGACAAGAATTTTTCGTAGCGTCATTGCGCCTTTGCGGTTAAAAACAACTTCAAAGAGGGACGCAAGCCCCTCCGTTTTGAAAAACCAACGTAACGGAACAAAAAATGTTTTGGGATTGTATAACTTTATGAAGCCTCTATTGATGAGGCTTTCAATTATCGAAAATAAAATACATATTCGATAGGCTTTAAAACAAAAAATTCTCACGATTTAAACTTTTACACGTTATGGCACTACGATTAGGCGATGTAGCCCCTGATTTTGAGGCACAAACCACCCAAGGAAACATCAAATTTCACGAATGGCTCGGCAGCTCTTGGGGAATGTTGTTTTCACACCCCGCTGACTTTACGCCCGTTTGCACGACCGAATTGGGCAAAACCGCACTTTTGAAAGGTGAATTTGAAAAACGCAACGTAAAACCCATCGCGGTCAGCGTGGATGATTTAGATTCTCACCACCGCTGGGTTCCCGACATCAACGAGGTCAATGGCGTGGAGGTCAATTTTCCCATCATTGCTGACGGCAACCGCAACGTGGCCACGCTTTACGACATGATTCACCCCAACGCGAGCGAAAAAGCCACCGTGCGCTCGGTGTTTGTGATTGGACCCGACAAAAAAATCAAACTCTCGCTCCAACTCACAGCACACCACCAAGTAGCCACGCCCGCCGACTGGAAAACGGGCGAAGACGTGATTGTGATTCCTGCGGTTTCGACCGAAGACGCACAGAAAAAATACAGCGATTTGCGCATTGTGAAGCCTTATTTGCGCTACACCGCACAGCCTGAGAAGTAGTTCTAAGTAGTATTGAGAAAATAGTATTGTGTATTGAGAATTAAATAATACACTCATCTTCAATGCTTTACTTTTGTGTTTTTTGTCTTAACGTTTATCGTTTTTAAGTTTGTAGTTTACCGTTTCAATTGAAAATGTCACGTATTGCCCTTGTTACGGGTGCCACTTCGGGCATCGGAAAAGCCACCGCTGAGGCGTTTGCCAAAGCGGGTTTTCGTCTTATTTTGTGCGGACGCCGCCAAGAACGTCTCGACGCATTGGCCGCTGCCTTGGCCACGCCTACTGTTACTTTGCAGTTTGATGTACGCGATTTTTCGGCAGTTAGCTCGGCTATCGGGTCGTTGCCCTCCGAGTGGCAAAGTATTGATATTTTGGTCAATAACGCGGGCAATGCCCACGGGCTTTCGGCCATTCACGAAGGCGACGTGACGGATTGGGACGCCATGATTGACGGCAACGTGCAGGGGCTTTTGTACGTGTCCAAAGCCGTGCTGCAAGGCATGGTCGAGCGACAAAAGGGGCATATTGTCAATATCGGTTCGGTGGCGGGCAAATACACCTACGCCAACGGGGCGGTCTATTGTGCTTCCAAACGCGCCGTGGAAGCCATCAGCGAAGGCATGAGGCTTGACCTGACCCAGCATGGCATCAAAGTGACCAACGTAGCCCCTGGTGCGGTAGAAACGGAGTTTTCGGTAGTGCGCTTCAAAGGCGACGAAGCCCGAGCAGCCAAAGTCTATGAAGGTTTTGACCCATTACGACCCGAAGACATTGCGGATACAATCTTGTACGCCGTCAGTGCACCCGCTCACGTGACCATCGCCGACATCACGCTCTACGCCGCCGCTCAATCTGCCCCCACGACGATTCATAGAAAGTAGCCCTTGAATCAAAGAAATAAGCCTTGACAATCAGCGAAATAGCGTTTTTCTTCAAAAAAAGTTGAAAAAAAGTTTGGAGAACGAAAACTGAACCTGCATCTTTGCAGTCCCAAATCACAACGGGGACTCATAAAAGTAAAGGGAGTTTAGCTCAGCTGGTTCAGAGCATCTGCCTTACAAGCAGAGGGTCGGGGGTTCGAATCCCTCAACTCCCACAAGAAAGCCGCTCGAAAAAGCGGGTTTTTTATTGTCAAAAAAATATTCATCTGCCTTACAAGCAGAGAGTCGGGGACGGTGCGCCGCCGCGACGGTCGGCCGCTGCCGTTCGAATCCCTCAACTCCCACAAGAAAGCCGCTCGAAAAAGCGGCTTTTTTATTGTCAAAAAAATATTCATCTTCTGCAAAAATATTCATCTGCACCACAAAAAAAGCCCCACATTACCAAAAGGTTGTGAGGCTTCTTTATCAGAGATAGGTTCATTTAATAACTTTTGCTCAACTCCTTAATACAGTGTTTTGCAAGTTATTTCATGTTTTTGAACCGCCAAGGCGCAAAGACGCTATGTTTTTTACATTCATTCTTAGCGTCCTTGCGTCTTGGCGGTAAAATTAATAATAGAACAAAATTTATAAATCACGGTACTTAATCCTCCGAACCGTCGGAACTATTGTGAGGGGCTTTGATGATACCTCGCTCGGAGTTGCGCACAAAATTGAGGATTTCGTCGCGCTCGGCGGAGGGTTTGAGTTCCAGCTCAATTTGTTCGAGTGCTTCTGAATTGTTGAGGCCGCGCAAATAAATGTAGCGGTAAATCTCCTGTATTTCGTTGATTTGGTCGTTGGAGTAGCCCCGTCGGCGCAGCCCTATCGAATTGACCCCCGCATAGCTGAGGGGTTCGCGGGCGGCTTTGGTGAAAGGCGGTACGTCTTTGCGCACGAGCGACCCGCCCGAAATCATGGCGTGGTTGCCGATTTTGACAAATTGATGCACCGCGCTAAACGCACTAATAATGGCCCAATCGCCCAAATGTACGTGACCCGCCATCTGCACGGTATTGCCGATGATGCAGTGGTCGCCCACGACGCAATCGTGCGCTACGTGCGCGTAAGCCATGATAAGGCAGTTTTTACCGATTTCGGTTTTCCAGTGCTCTTCTGTCCCACGGCTAATAGTGGCGTATTCGCGCACGGTAGTGCCGTCGCCGATGTAGGTGAGGGTATATTCACCGTGGAATTTGAGATCTTGGGGAATACCCGAAATCACTGCTCCCGAAAAAATCTTGCAGTTTTTGCCGATTCGGGCACCTTCGTTGATGACAGCGTGAGAGCCTATCCAAGTACCTTCACCAATTTCTACGTCTTTGTGGACGATGGCGAAAGGCTCAATCACGACATTATGGGCTATTCTAGCCTCGGGGTGGATGTATGCTAATGGTTGTATCATTTTTTTCTCACAAGGCTTGCGGTCATGTCGGCTTCGCACACGAGCTGTCCAGCTACGTAGCCCGCACCGTGCATTTTGACGATTCCACGTTTCATCGGAGCGGTAAACTCACACTTAAA